>NZ_JBQTDC010000022.1:0-69549 GCF_052353045.1 Halomonas sp. AOP7-B1-5
GAGCAAGCCATGCCAGAAGGCCGCCCCCGGGCGGCTTTCTGCTATCTGGGTGTTTGAACGCCCCGTTCTGGCTTTTACGTCGTGCCCAGGTAAAGCGGTTATAGACTGATTGTGATACCTTGTGAGCACTTAAAAATGCTGCATGAGTTAGTTGCAATTTATGGATGTCAATCAGCGAATTATTTCCCGTCTAGCCGATGAGCTAGGCGTGCGTACACAGCAAGTGGCGGCCACGGTCGAGTTATTGGATGGTGGCGCAACGGTGCCTTTTATCGCCCGTTACCGTAAAGAGATCACCGGGGCACTGGACGATGTCCAGCTGCGTCAGTTAGACGAACGGCTGCGCTATTTGCGCGAGCTTGAAGAGCGCCGTGAAGCGGTACTGCTGGCGATTGACGAGCAGGGCAAGCTGGATGCGCCGTTAAAAGCGGCAATCCAGGCGGCAGAAACCAAGCAGCGTCTTGAAGATCTGTATCTTCCCTTTAAGAAAAAACGCCGTACCAAAGCGCAAATTGCGCGTGAGGCGGGCCTTGAGCCTCTCGCAGATGCGCTGCTGGCCAACCCAGCGCTTGACCCGGAAGCTGAGGCCGAGGGCTACCTGCGCCCGGCAGAGGGCGATCTCCCGGCGGTTGAAGATGCCAAAGCGGCACTGGATGGCGCCAAGCAAATCCTCATGGAGCGCTTTGCTGAAGACCCCGAGCTAATCGGGCGGCTGCGCGAGCGGCTCTGGCAGGAAGGCGAACTGAGTGCCCGCGTGTTGGAAGGCAAACAGCAGGAAGGTGCTAAGTTTGCGGATTACTTCGAACACGATGAGAAGCTTGCCAAGGTGCCCTCGCACCGCGCGCTTGCCATGTTCCGGGGCCGTAACGAGGGCGTATTGAGCCTGGCCATTCGCCTGCCGGGTGAAGACGAAGCGCCCATTCATCCCGCCCAGGTCGCGATTGCCAAGCAGGTCGGCATTGGCATTAGTGACGAGGGCCGGGCTGCCGATAAGTGGCTGGGTGAAGTGGTGCGCTGGACCTGGCGCGTCAAACTCTATACGGCGCTTGAAACCGAGCTTCTTGGCCGCCTACGCGAGCAGGCCGAACAAACCGCCATTGATGTGTTTGCGGCGAATCTAAAAGACCTGCTACTGGCCGCTCCGGCAGGGCAGAAAGTCACTCTGGCGCTGGATCCGGGTCTGCGTACGGGGTGCAAGGTCGCCGTTGTCGATGCCACCGGGCAGTTTATTGACCAGGCGACGATCTATCCCCATGCGCCGCAAAACCGTTGGGATGAATCACTCAACGTCCTCTCGAAGCTGGTTAAGCAGCATGGTGTAGAGCTTATTGCGGTGGGTAACGGCACCGCCAGCCGTGAAACCGACAAGCTGGCCATTGAGCTGCTTAAAGCGCTGGCGCCAGCGCATCGGTTAAGCAAAGTAATGGTGTCTGAAGCCGGCGCTTCGGTATATTCCGCGTCTGAATACGCTTCCCGCGAACTGCCTGATCTCGATGTGACGATACGCGGCGCGGTATCCATTGCACGCCGTTTGCAGGACCCGCTGGCTGAGCTGGTTAAAATTGAGCCCAAGTCGATTGGTGTCGGCCAGTATCAGCATGACGTTTCCCAGGTGCAGCTATCACGTAGCCTGGAAGCCGTGATTGAAGACTGTGTTAACGCCGTCGGCGTCGATCTTAATACTGCCTCCAGCGCCTTGCTTTCGCGTGTGGCTGGATTAAGCGCCGCCATTGCGGAAAACATCGTGGCGCAGCGTAATATTCAGGGCGCGTTCAAAAGTCGTAAAGCGTTACTCGAAGTGAGCCGCTTAGGGCCCAAAACCTTTGAGCAGTGCGCTGGCTTCCTGCGTATCCATAACGCCGAAAACCCGCTGGATGCCAGCGCTGTGCACCCCGAGGCGTACACCCTGGTTGAGCGTATTGCCAAGCAAAACGGCCGCGAAGTAAAAGGCTTGATTGGCGATAGCGCGGCGCTGAAAGCCTTGAAGCCCGCTGATTTCGCTGATGAGCGCTTCGGTATTCCGACCGTCAGCGATATTTTGAGCGAACTGGATAAGCCGGGGCGTGACCCACGCCCTGAGTTCAAGGCCGCTGAGTTTCGAGAAGGGGTGGAAACCCTAAAGGATCTCAAGCTGGGTATGGTATTGGAAGGTACGGTAACCAATGTGACGCCTTTTGGTGCTTTTGTGGATATTGGCGTTCACCAGGACGGCTTGGTGCATATTTCCGCGCTGTCTGACCGCTTTATCGATGACCCGCGCAGCGTGGTCAAAGCGGGCGATATTGTATCGGTCAAGGTAATGAGCGTGGATATTCCCCGTAAGCGTATCGGCCTTTCCATGCGCCTGGATGATGAGCCTGAGCAAGAGCAAAGTGCGCCAGGCAAGGCCTCCCGCAGTGATACGCGCAAGCCCGCGCGCAGCCAACGCCAAGGGAATAAATCCAATGAAGCGCCTGCTCCGATGGGCGCTTTAGGCGCTGCGCTGTTAAAGGCGCGCAAAGGTAAATAGCCGCATGTCTTGAATATTTAATGGTTGCCGCCATATCCTGCCTCTTATTGTTTATGAAATGGTTTATAAAACTGTTTATGGAAATGCTGGCGATGCCACCTGATTTCACCAAGGCCCGCAGCGCGGGCCTTACTGACAAGGAGTGTTCACCTTGCTTGAACCACTCACTGTGCCAACCGCGTTAACCGCCCAGGTTGAGCGTTTGCTGCCCAGCGCCCGTCTGGGAAGATTAGGCCGTCTACGCCGCGGTGTAGAAAAAGAAGGGCTGCGCGTTGACGCCCAAGGGCATATCGCTCAAACACCGCATCCCAGTGCCCTGGGCTCTAAATTAACGCACCCGCATATCACGACCGATTATTCCGAGTCATTGATTGAATACATCACGCCGGTGTATTCGCAGCCGCGCGAAGCGCTAGCGTTTTTGTCCGACCTGCATACGTTTACCTACCAGCATCTCGATCAAGAGTGGATCTGGCCGGGCAGCATGCCGTCGCGCCTTTCGGGTAACGACAGCATTCCGATTGCCGACTACGGCACGTCTAACGTGGGTACCATGAAGCACGTGTACCGCAAGGGGCTGGACGTGCGCTACGGGCGTATCATGCAGGCCATTGCCGGCGTGCATTACAACGTCTCGCTACCCGAAGATATGTGGCACGCCCTGCGCGAGATGGAAGGCGCGAGCAATATCCCGTTTAACGACTACCGTTCCACGCGTTATTTTGGCCTGATCCGTAATTTCCGCCGCCATAGCTGGCTGCTGCTTTATCTGTTTGGCGCCTCGCCCGCGATAGATAAAAGCTTTCTACCCGAAGGTAACGTACCCGAGAAGCTGCAGGCGCTGAACGACGATACCTTCTATGCGCCTTACGCCACCACGCTGCGCATGTCTGATCTGGGCTACCAGAATAAAGTCCAGTCGCAGCTTAAAATTTGCTTCAATTCGCTATCCAACTATGTGAATACGCTGCGCCATGCGATCTCATCGCCTTGGCCGGATTATCAAAAACTGGGCGTTAACGAGGGCGGTGACTGGCAGCAGCTAAACGCCAATATCCTGCAAATCGAGAACGAGTACTACAGCGATATACGCCCCAAGCGGGTCGCCAAGCACAATGAAACGCCCAGCCAGGCGCTTGAAGCGCGGGGTGTTGAATATATTGAAGTGCGCTGCCTGGATTTGAACCCGTTTGATCCTTTAGGCGTCACTGAAGCCCAAATGCGTTTCGTCGATACCTTCCTGATGTGGTGTCTACTCAGCGATAGCCCATGGATTTCCGATGAAGAGTGCGACCGCCTGGACGATAACCGGCGCTGGGTGGTGGAGCGCGGACGCGATCCTGAATTGACGTTGATTCGTCAGGGCCAGACCACTTCGGTACGTGAGTGGGGCGAGCAAATCATTGCCGAAATGCACGAAGTAGCCCGCCTGCTGGATGCGGTCGAAGATGACGCGCCTTATGCAGCGGCGCTGAACGAGTTGGCCCCACGTTTGAAAGACCCATCGCTTACGCCGTCTGCTCAGATGCTGATGCGTATCAAAGAGGGCAACGGCTCGTTAAGCGATACCCTGCTTGCCTTGGCTAAAGAGCAGGGCGAAAAGCTTAAGAACACGCCTATGCTGCGCTCACGCGAAGCCTTGCTTGCGCAGTTGATCGAAACCTCGCATCAGCAACAGCGCGATATCGAAGCGGCAGATCAGGTAAGTTTTGCCGAATTTTTAGAAACCTACTTTACCAAAGCGCGTGAATCCCGTGCTCTGTCGGCGTTACCACCTGAGGATAGCCAATGAACCAGGCAGCACTTCGTCCAGTCGCCCTCGCGGGCCTGGTATTTTGTGTATTGATGATGGCGGTAGCGCTCGGCCTTGAGCATATTGGCGGGTTTGAACCCTGCCCACTATGTGTGTTTCAGCGCGTAGCGGTGATCGTCGCAGGGTTAATCTTTGCGGTAGCGGCTATTCATAACCCCGGCGGCAAGGTAGGCGCAGGCATTTATGGCGCGCTGGGGCTAGCGGCAGTAGGAACGGGCGCCTTTATTGCCGGACGCCACGTCTGGCTGCAAAGCCTGCCTGCCGATCAGGTACCTTCCTGTGGGCCTGGTCTTGATTACATGATGGATGTGCTGCCCATGAGAGACGTCATTTCCATGGTGCTGAATAGCTCAGGTGAGTGTGCTGAGATCGACTTCATGTTCCTGGGCTTCTCACTGCCTGCCTGGACGCTGCTTGGTTTCGTGATACTCGCACTCGTGCCGCTGCGTATGTTGTGGTTAGCCATCAAACGCTAATGTTTTAAGCTGTCGGCTATTACTCAAAAACAATAAATAGGAGCACGACGTGCTTTATCGACACTTCGCCACACAAGAAGAGATCGACCGGGCCTACGATCCAATGCTCGGTCGTGACCCTCAGGTTTTAGTCCAAGATTGGCAACAGCGTAGTGAAGCGTCACGCGCAAAACACCGGGTGACGCTGGATCTTGCCTATGGTCCTTCCACTGCCGAGCGCATGGATATCTTCCATGCACAAAGCGCGGATGCTCCTGTGCATGTTTTCTATCATGGCGGCTATTGGCGCTCATTAAGCCATCGTGAGTTCAGCTTTATTGTCGATGGTCTCGTTAAGGCAGGCATTACGGTAGCCGTGGTCAATTACGCCCTGTGTCCCGAGGTGCGCTTTAGCGAGCTGGTTCGGCAAAGTCAGGCAGCGGTTGCTTATGTCTACCGGCATGCAAAAGCGTTAGGGGTCGATCCTTCTCAACTGAGCATTTCAGGGCATTCAGCCGGCGGGCATTTGTCGGCCATGCTCGTTGCGACCGACTGGGAAGGCGGCTTTGGCTTGCCCAACCAGTTGATTCGCGGCGCGCTGTGCATCAGTGGTTTATACGATCTGCGGCCATTTCCATGGTCGTGGCTACAGCCGAAGCTACAGTTAAGCGGGCGAGATGTTCAGGAATTCAGCCCGTTATGGCTGCCGTGCCGGGTATCGGCGCCAATGCAGTTAGCCGTGGGTGGCCAAGAGCCTGCCGAGTTTGAACGGCAAATGACGACTTATGGCGAGCAATTACTGCGCGACGGCCAACAGGTAGAGCAACATTTACTCCATGAAGCCGACCACTTTTCAATTCTTGAGCACTATCTTGAAGGGGGGTGTTTTGTTGAGTGGATCAAGGCGTTTCATAAGGTTTAGCAGCGCCCCGTCTGGGGCGCTTTCATATCTCTAGGCGCCAGGAATCATCGCGGTAGCTTCGATTTCCACCTTGGCCTGGTCTTCGACCAGCCCTGCCACCTGAACCATGGTCATCGCCGGAAAATGCTTACCCAATACTTCGCGGTAGGCAGCACCGACGTCTTTGAGTCGCGCCAGATACTCCCGTTTATCCGTCACATACCACGTTAATCGCACAAGATGCTCAGGGCCTGCGTTAGCCTCTTTCAAGACCGCCACAATATTTTGCAGTGCCTGATTCACTTGAGCGACAAAGTCATCGCTTTCAAATATCTGGTCGGCATTCCAGCCGATCTGCCCGCCTACAAAAACGGTCTGGCCCGAAGCAAGCACACCGTTGGCGTAGCCAGCGGCTGCTTTCCAGGAAGAGGGATGGAGAAGCTGATGAAAAGTGGCGTCACTCATGTTGGCTGTCCTTATTGGTTGTCGACGGTAATATGCTGGCGTATCGCATCGTTCCATGGCATAGACTTACCGCTACTTAACTCCATGAATACAAGCGTTAAACAACTGGTTAAGCGTTTCTGCTCACCGCAGTAAGCAATAATCTGAAGGTTTAGGCTGCTTCGCCCTACGGCCTGAACACTCAATTCAAACATAAGTCGTTCGCCTAGTCGGCTAGGCGCGTGGAACTGGGTCTCGATAGAAACAGTAGGAACCCCCGTACCATTTTCCACGTGCAGCTGGTTAAAGTCGTGGTGCAGAACCTCTTCGAACCAGTCCTCTACCACAGAGTTAATCAGCTCAAAATAGCGCGGATAAAAAACGATACCCGCGGGGTCGCAATGCTGAAAACGAACCTTTCGCTGTGTCGTAAACGCCATTGCTCCTCCTGTTTATTCTCAGCTGTTTTGTTAACTAGGGTTTTAACTAGGTTCTTAACTAAATTATTAGCTACACGCCCAGATAACGGTCTCGAAGCGTGTTATCCAGAAAGGCTGGCTTGCCATCCCACACCGTGCAGCCTTTTTCCAGGATGGTGCAGCGATCAGCAATGGGGAGTATTTCACTTAATGACTTATCCACCAGCAGGGTGGCCTGGCCTTGCTCCTTGAGCAGGCGAATCGCTCGCCAGATCTCCTGGCGAATAACCGGTGCCAGGCCTTCGGTGGCTTCATCGAGCACCAGAAGGCGAGGGTTGGTCATTAATGCACGGCCAATGGCTAACATCTGCTGTTCGCCACCCGAAAGCGTCTTGGCCATTTGTGCGCGGCGTTCTTCCAGGCGTGGAAAGAGGGTTTCGACTTTATTTAACGTCCACTCGCCGAGCCGTGCGGTCACCATCAGGTTTTCGCGCACGGTGAGATTAGCAAAGCAGCGTCGGCCTTCGGGAACCAGGCCCAGTCCCGCTTTGGCGATTCGATAAGCGGGTAAGCGGCGTAAATTTTGAGCATCAAACTCGATACTGCCTTTACTTGCCGGGGTCAGCCCGAATATCGAGCGAATGGTCGTGGTTTTGCCCATACCGTTGCGGCCCATCAGCGCGACCATTTCACCGGCGTTGACTTCCAGATTAACGCCAAATAGCGCCTGGGAAGGCCCGTAGAAGGTTTCAATATCGGCAACTTTAAGCATCATCATTCCCCAGGTAAGCTTCCCGAACGCGAGGGTCCTGTTTGATAGCATGGCTATCCCCATGGGCGATCACGCTACCCGATACCAGAACAGAAATCCGATCAGCCAGCCGGAAGACAGCCTCCATGTCATGCTCAATCAGCAGGATAGGCACTTCGTGTTTTAACGCTTCAAGCAGCTCGGTAAGCTTGGCTGAACCTTCAGGGCCCAGGCCTGCCATGGGTTCATCCAACAGTAGGGCACGCGGTTTGAGCGCCAAAGCGCAGGCGACTTCTACCTGGCGGCGTTCGCCATGCGAAAGCTCCGATACCGGCGTCCACGCACGGTGGCTCAGCTGCATACGCTCAAGCGCCTCATAGGCAGGTTCCAAAAGCGCCTTGTCGCGGGCAACGGGTTTCCAGAAACGGAAGCTATGACTTTGCAGCGCCTGAACGCCCATCATCACGTTGCGCATGACCGATAACGGCTCTGCCAGAGACGAGACCTGAAAGCTGCGTCCCAGGCCAAGCCTTGCACGCTGGGCAATGCTCATATGGGTGATTTCGGTACCCGCCAGAAAGACGCTGCCCTCATCAGGGCGTAAGTTACCGGCAATCTGCCCAATCAGGGTGGATTTGCCCGCCCCGTTAGGCCCGATAAGCGCATGAATCTCGCCTTGATGCAGTTCCAGTGAGACATCATGAGTCGCCTGCAGGGCGCCAAAGCGCTTGTGCAAATGTTGCAGCGAAAGGATTACATCACTCATTGCGCTCCCTCCCGGCAAGCCAGCCCATCACGCCGTGCTTGGCAAACAGCACAACGCCCAATAGCACCAGCCCAAGGAAGAGCTGCCAATACTCGGTAATCCCGCCTAGCAGCATTTCCATCATCACAAACAAGATAGCGCCAGCAAGCGGGCCATAAAGGCGCCCAACACCGCCTAAAATAACGATAACCATCAGCTCGCCGGAGAAGTGCCAACTGAGCATCGTTGGGCTGACAAACCCGTTCAAATCCGCATACAGTGCGCCAGCAAGCCCGGTAATCGCGGCGGAAATCACAAACGCTACCAAGCGAATGGGGTAGGGGCTAATACCTGCTGTCGCCAAGCGTACATCGTTTAATCGCGCCATAGTCAACGCGGCGCCAAAGCGTGATTTCATCAGACGTGAGGTAATCGCCATCGCTAAAACAAGGCCGGTAAAGCAGATAAGAAAGTAGGTTAATGCGTTAGTGGTATCGACTATGGGGAGACTATTGCGCAAATAAATAGGCAAGCCATCTTCGCCACCATAGGTTGGCCAGGAGTTGGCAAAGTAATAAATCATCTGCGCAAAGGCCAGAGTGATCATGATGAAGTACACCCCGGTGGTGCGCAGTGAAATAGCCCCGATGGCCAGCGCCAGAAGCCCGCACAGCACAATAGCTGCCAGCCATACCACCAGCAGGCTATCGCTGCCCGGTACGTTAAATGGCCAGGTCATAAACGGTGTCATATCAAAGGCGTGGTAAGCACTGATCCCCGCGATATAGCCACCCAGGCCGAAATACGCGGCGTGACCAAAACTCACCATGCCGCCGTAGCCAATGGCTAAGTTAAGGCCTACGGCCGCCATGGCAATAATCGTGATTCTGGACGCCAAATTAACGTAATAAAGATGGCCCAGAAAGTAAGCGGCTATGGGTAATAGTAGGAGTAGGCCGAGCAGAATCATCTGCACGATGCCCTTACGCCCAAAGTGGCTATCTACCTGGGTAGCTGGCGCAACCTCGGCAGTGCCTTGGCTCGGCATCGGCGTGTTCTTGGACACAGGTGTGTAATTAGTCATGGGCAGAGAACAATCCCTTCGGCTTGAACGCGAGAATAACGGCCATGAGGATATAGATCAGCATCGCGGCCAGCGCCGCCCCGGTGCCGGTTGCCTCGGATGGCGGCATAAAGGCGCGGAAGAAAATAGGCAAATAAACCCGGCCAAGCGTATCGACAACACCTACCAGCAGGGCACCGAAGAGAGCCCCTTTGATAGAGCCGATTCCACCGATGACGATGACCACAAAGGCGAGAATCAACACCGGCTCGCCCATGCCTACCTGTACGGACTGCAATGCGCCGACCAGCGCACCCGCCAAGCCCGCAAGTGCTGCCCCCAAGGCAAATACCACGGTATACAGCCGCGCGATATTCACCCCTAACGCGCCAATCATTTCACGGTCACTTTCCCCTGCGCGAATGCGCATGCCTAACCGCGTTCGGGAAATCAGCAGGTAAAGAGCAATCGAAATACTCACCCCCACGCCAATCAGCATCAGGCGGTAAAGGGGGTAGCGGGTACCTCCCGGTAGCGTGACGAATCCGGTTAACCAGGAAGGTGGGCTTAGCCAGAGTGGAGATGAGCCGAAAATCCAGCGTGTACCTTCCGAGAAGATCAATATAAGTGCAAAGGTTGCCAGCACCTGATCAAGGTGAGGGCGATGATACAGGCGGCGTATCACCAGGAGTTCAACCAGCGCGCCTACCAAGGCAGCCGCGGTAATACCCGCGCCCAGCCCAATCAGAAAAGAGCCTGTCGATGCGGTCACCGCCGCTGTCGCGTAGGCGCCCACCATATAAAATGAGCCGTGGGCGAGGTTGATAAGACCCATCACCCCGAATATTAGCGTGAGGCCGCTGGCCATCAGAAACAGCATGGTGCCAAGCTGCACGCCGTTGAGTAATTGCTCAATTAGCAGAGTAACGGACACGTTGGGCATCCTTTAACGAAGGAAAGTGGAGATGGAATTAGAGATAGGCTGGGTGAAGTCACCCAGCCATGCTGATCTCACATCTGGCACTGTTCGAAATAAACGTCCTGAATATCTTCGATTGCGATACCCAGCAGGCGGTTGGTAGGTTGACCATCATCACCTTCTACTACTTCACGAACGTAAATATCCTGGATGGGATGGTGATTGGGGCCGAACCGGAATTCGCCGCGTACGCTGTCAAAGTCGGCGGCACGCAGTGCTTCACGGAAGGCGTCTTGATCATCAGGATGGGCGACTTCCAGGGCGCTTAAAATCAGGTTCGCGGTGTCAAAACCCTGTGCTGCGTAAAGGGTCGGTGTCCGGCCGTAGGCTTCTCGGAAGCTGTCTACAAAGCGATGATTGGTTTCATTATCCAGATCATAAGCCCAGAGCGACGTGTTACGCGCGCCAATGGCCGCGCTGCCCACCGCCTTGATCAAAATCTCATCAAACGAGAACGCCGCGCCGAAAATGGGAATATCCACGCCCGAGCTTTCCCACTGCTTCATAAACGAGATGCCCATGCCGCCGGGTAGAAAGAAGAACAGGCTGTCGGCATCGCTGGCGCGGATCTGAGCAATTTCAGCCGCATAGTCGGTTTGGCCCATCTGGGTGTAGAGCTCGTCGACTACTTCACCTTCGTAAAGGTGCTTGAAACCCGCCAGAGCGTCGGTACCAGCCGGATAGTTAGGCGCCATGATGATGGGCCGTTCATAGCCTTCTTCGCGCATGTAAGCGCCCATGGCGCCGTGCAGGTTGTCGTTCTGGTAGGCCACGTTAAAGTAGTTTTCGTGACACATACGGCCGGCTAAATCGGAAGGCCCTGCATTAGGGGACAGGTAAAAAGTGCCCTGGCGTGTGACGGAAGGCACTACTGCCATGGCAAGGTTGGACCAGATAATGCCGGTAAGAATGTCAACATCGTCACGCTGCATAAACTCATTGGCCAGGCTGCGCGCCAGGTCAGGACGGTTAGCATCATCCTGAATGAGCACTTCAACCTCATCCTGTCCCGACTGCTCCATCGCCAGCATAAAGCCATCGCGCACATCGACACCCAAGTGAGAGCCACCGCCTGAAAGCGTCGTAATCATGCCGATTTTGACGTCCTCAGCCTGAGCCATCGCGACGCTTGAAGAGAGCAGAAGGCCAAGGCCTAAGCGAGTCATGTTTTTCATAATCATTCCCTCAATGTATTTATGGCGTTGTTATCACTTAGAGGTAGGTACGTTAGTGCCAGGAAGGCCGTTATCCGCGTAATACGCCTGATTCAACCGGAAACGCTGGACTTTACCAGTGGTGGTTTTGGGCAGCGTATCGATAAAGCGTATTGAGCGAGGATATTTATACGGCGCAATCGTTTGCTTAACAAAATCTTGCAGCATTTGTCGGCAAACATCATCTTCCTCAAATCCATCGTTTAAAACCACAAATGCCTCAACAATCTGGCCGCGTTCCTGGTGCGGCGCCCCAATCACGGCACACTCCTTGACGGCGGGGTGGGCAAGCAACGCTGACTCCACCTCAGGTCCGGCAATGTTGTAGCCTGCAGAGATAATCATGTCGTCATTGCGGGCGGCGAAATGGAAGTAGCCTTCTTCGTCCTGATAAAAAGCATCGCCGGTAATGTTCCAGCCATCGGCGACGTAATTGCGCTGACGCTTATCGGCTAAATAGCGACAGCCGGTAGGCCCCCGCACCGCTAGTTTACCGACCGTGCCACGCGCCACATCACCCATGGCGTCATCTACAATGCGCGCCTGATAGCCAGCCACCGGTTTGCCCGTGCAGTTAGGCCGGTGGTCGTCCAGGCGGTTGGTGATAAAGATGTGCAACATCTCAGTGGCGCCGATACCGTCGAGTATTGGAACCCCCGTTTGTTTGATCCAGTCGTGATAGATCGGCGCTGGTAGCGTTTCGCCAGCAGAAACCGCAATGCGCAAGCTACTCAAGTCGGTACGGCTAGTGGGCGCGGACAGCATGGCGCGATAGGCGGTAGGCGCTGTGAACACCACCGTTGCCTGATATTCGCGGATGATTTCCATCATGTTGGGTGGGGAGGCATGCTCAAGCAGCACGGCCGTTGCGCCAAAACGTAAAGGGAAGATGGCAAGCCCGCCCAGCCCAAAGGTAAACGCCAGTGGGGGAGAGCCGACAAACACATCGTCCGGGGTTACCTGCAGCACTTCTTGAGCGTAGCCATCGGCAATGATCAGTAGGTCACGCTGAAAATGCATGGTGGCTTTAGGTGAACCGGTAGTGCCGGAAGTGAAGCCCAACAGTGCTACGTCATCGGCCGCGGTATCCACGGCATCAAACGTTATCGGCTTGTCTAATGCCATACGGTCCAGTTCTGCGTCATGGTTCGCTGTGCCATCAAAGCCGACCACCCGTTTGAGAAATTGGCTTTGGGCCTGGCTTTCCACGAGTTCTTCAAGCAGGCGGGTATCGCATAAGGCTAAACTGATTTCCGCCTTATCGATCACCTGGTTCAATTCTTTGCTGCGCAGCATGGGCATGGTGTTAACTACCACGGCACCTGCTTTGGTCGCCGCTATCCAACAGGCCACCATTGCCGGGTTATTGGCTGAGCGAATCAACACCCGCTGGCCGGGAATTACGCCCAAATCATCTACCAAGACATTGGCAAGACGATTGGTCCACTCAGCGAGTTCTCGATAAGTGCGCCGTCGCCCATTGCCTGCCAGGGCAATGCGTTCGCCGAATCCGTTGGCGACCAAGCGGTCACAGAGTTCCACACCCGCGTTTAGCCGCTCGGGGTAATCAAAGCCTGAAAGCAGAAATTCTGGCTGTCCATCAGTGGGTGGCAGGTTATCCCGCGTAAACGTGTCCACATGGGCCGACTGAAAGTACATACCAACCTCCGTATTTAGTGTCGTTGTTTATTCCTGACGACGTCTCAACGAAGGCGCTGTCAGGGATACGGTGTCTGGCGTTATGCGTTATTTTTGTTTTTTGGCAATGTAGCGTTTAGCAATTTCGTATTAAGTAATGTCGTATTGAGCAAACTCGTGTTGAGTAACGTGTCGCGTTTACTGGTATCAGTTCACCTCGGCGAGCAGGCTGCGGGCGATCACGACCTTTTGTACGTCTGAAGCGCCTTCATAAATACGCAGCGCGCGGATTTCACGGTAAAGGCTTTCAATAATATGGCCTTTGCGCACCCCATCGCCGCCGTGTAGCTGCACGGCCTGATCAATGACCTCTTGCGCCTTGTCGGTCGCAAATAGCTTGGCCATGGCCGCTTCCCGGGTAACGCGCGCAGCACCCTGGTCCTTGGTCCAGGCTGCGCGGTAAACCAATAAAGCGGCGGCATCCACATTCAGCGCCATATCAGCCAGGTGACCCTGAACCATTTGTAGATCGGAAAGCGATGCGCCAAATAGCTCACGCGAGCGGCTGCGGGATAATGATTCATCCAGCGCCCGGCGGGCGAAGCCCAGCGCCGCTGCCCCAACGGTTGAACGAAACACATCCAGCACCGCCATAGCGATACGAAACCCCTGGCCCGGCTTGCCGATTAACGCGCTTTCCGGCAAGTACATATCGTTAAAACCCAGGCGCGCCAGCGGATGAGGGGCAACCGTTTCCAGGCGTTCTAAAATCTCCAGGCCTGGCGTCGTGGCAGGCACTAAAAAAGCCGAGAGCCCTTTAGCGCCCGGGCCTTCGCCGGTGCGCGCGAAAACCGTATAGATATCGGCAATCCCGCCGTTAGAAATCCACGTTTTTTCGCCATTCAAACGGTAGCCGTCGCCCTCGCGTTTGGCCGTGGTATCCAGCTGCGCCACGTCAGAGCCTGAGCGAGGCTCGCTAAGCGCAAACGCCGAGAGCGCTTCACCTCGGCGGGTTTTATCCAGCCACTGCTTCTGTTCATCGCTGCCAAACAGGCTGATCGCGCCGGTGCCCAGCCCCTGCATGGCAAACGCAAAATCCGCCAGCCCATCATGACGGGCGAGGGTTTCGCGGATCAGGCACAAGCTGCGTACATCGATATGCTCGCCTGCCGTGCCTTCCAGAAAACCTGCCTTGCCCAGGTCGCGGACGAGCTGAACGCAGGTCGCATCCACATCGGCGTGCCCGCGAGGCAGTTCTTTGTTGCACCACGCTTCCAGGCGCGCGGAAAGATCGCGATGCCGGTCCTCAAAGAAGGGCCACTCAAGAAATTGCTGGTCGCTCATTAATCCCCCTTGAACTCGGGTTTTTGTTTGGCTACGAAGGCGTGGTAGGCACGTGCAAAGTCGTTGGTCTGCATGCAGATCGCTTGCGCCTGGGCTTCTGATTCAATGGCCTGTTCAAGGCTCATCGACCACTCCTGATTCAGCTGGGTCTTGGTAATGCTGTGCGCAAAGGTAGGGCCCTGCGCCAGCCGGGTGGCGTAGGCGATAGCGTCTTCTTCAAGGGAGTCAGGTTCGACTACACGGTTATAAAAGCCCCATTGCAGGCCTTCTTCGGCGCTCATGCTGCGGCCGCTATAAAGCAAATCTGCCGCTCGGCCCTGGCCGATAATGCGCGGTAGCATCGCGCAGGCGCCCATATCACAACCGGCTAAGCCCACGCGGGTAAACAGAAACGCCGTGCTGGCGCGAGGCGTGGCAAAGCGAATATCCGAGGACATGGCGATAATCGCTCCCGCCCCCACGCAAATGCCGTCGATGGCGGTAATAATCGGTTTGCCGCAGTTCAGCATGGCTTTTACCAGATCCCCCGTCATGCGGGTGAATTCCAGCAGGCCTTTCATGTCCCGGCCCACCAGCGGGCCGATAATTTCATGCACATCACCGCCGGAGCAGAAGTTATCGCCGTTGGACGTAAATACCACCGCGCTCACATCGGTGGCGTACACCAAGTCGCGAAAGGTATTGCGCAGCTCGGCATAGCTTTCAAAGGTCAGCGGGTTTTTGCGCTCTGGGCGATTCAACCGAATAACGGCGACGTTGCCACGCATTTCCCAGATAAAATGTTCGGGGGCTAATTCAGCCATGCTTGTCATCTTATTGTTCTCGTCGGTCAGTGGTTAGTCGGGTATCAAGCCGTGTGATCAGGTCGCATCGCTAAGCGGCGTGGGTAGCCGGTGGAGCAGCTCACCGATGTGGTGGGCGTCCTCTTCAGCGACTCCTTCAAACAGCGCGTTGATCCAGCGTTCATGCTCCGCCGCCATTTTGCTGAAGCTTGAGCGGCCCGCATCCGTCAAACAGACCCGGGTGGCACGCCGGTCACCCTCAATGGCAATGCGCTCAACGCAGCCATCTTCTACCAGGCGATCAATAATGCCGGTCACGTTGCCATTGGATACCCGGAGGCGTCGAGATAGCTCATTCATCTTCAGGCCATCCCCATCGGCATACAGCGCCGCCATGACGTCAAAACGCGGTAGCGTCGTGTCATGCTCGGTACGCAGGCGCTCGCGCAGCGTGGATTCCACCTGGCGAGTAACGCGTAACATGCGCAGCCATAACCGCAGGCGTTCTTTGCTCAAGCGCTCTGCCGTCATACTTCGCCTCCTGAAATCGAGATCGCCTGACCATTGATGGCGCCGCTATACGGGCCGCATAGCCACAGGGCGGTCGCGGTTACTTCTGAAGGCGTTATCAGGCGGCCGGTGGGGTTCGTGGATTTAAAATGGGTGCTTGCCTGCTCGGCAGACTGTCCTGTCTTGGTCACAATGGTCTCAATGCTGGCCGCTAAGAGGGGCGTGTCGGTAAAACCGGGGCACAGCGCGTTAACGGTAATATTGCGGGTGGCCGTCTCGGCTGCCAGTGAACGCACGAGCCCGACCACCCCGTGTTTTGCCGCGCAGTAGGCGCCTACGTAGGCGTAGCCTTTAAGGCCTGCGGTTGAGGCAACGGCAATCAATCTGCCGCCGTCGTTTAGCTGTTTTAAGCCTTCCCGAAGGGTCAAAAACACCCCGCTCAGGTTAACGTTCAGCATGCGCTGCCACTGCTCAAAAGAAGTTTTAGCGAACGGCGCACTTTCGGCAGCGCCGGCGTTGGCAATCACAATATCAACGCTACCCAGCTGCTCGAACAGCGCCACCACGGTGGCTTCGTCGGTAACATCGACCACTGCGCAGTGGATGCTTGCATGCTGCTCGGCAACGCTTTGAAGGGCAGCTTCTCGGCGTCCGGTAATCGTCACTTCTGCCCCCGCTTCAGCAAAAGCCAGGGCCATATCGGCGCCGATACCGCTGCCGCCACCGGTAATCACTACCCGTTTGCCTGCCATGTTTTTGACTACTATGTCTTTGCCTACCATGTCTTTGCCTACTACGTTTTCGTCTACCGCGCTCATATCCAGCCCTCGCCACGTTCTGCCAAGCGCTGTAGCTGATCGGCACCTGCCCGGTAGGGGGCTGGCCACTCAACGTCGTGATCGCCCAGGCCCGCGGCAACGTGCAGCAACCAGTAAGGGTCGGCGAGGTGAGGGCGAGCGATACACACTAAGTCAGCACGTCCGGCGATCAGGATCGAGTTGACGTGGTCGGCCTGATAAATATTGCCCACCGCTATGGTGGGAATAGGCGTCTCATTACGAATCCGGTCAGAGAAGGGCGTTTGGAACATACGTCCGTAAACCGGCTGAGCTTGCGTCGAGGTTTGTCCGGCCGAAACATCAATAATGTCCACGTCTGCGGTGCGTAGCCGCTTGGCGATTTCCACTGCATCGTCAGGGGTAATGCCTTCATCACCGCGCCAGTCATTGGCGGATATGCGCACCGATAACGGTTTATGGGCAGGCCAGGCGCTGCGCACGGCGCGGATAACCTCAAGCGGGTAGCGCAGGCGATTATCCAAAGAGCCGCCATACTCGTCATCACGGTGGTTGGTCAGCGGGGTAATAAAGGATGAGAGCAAATAGCCGTGGGCGGCGTGAATCTCGATCATGTCAAAACCGGCACGCTCAGCCATTTGCGCGGCGCTGACAAATTCGTCGCGCACCTGATCCATATCGTCGCGAGTCATGGCTTTGGGCGATTGGTTTCGCTCTGACCAAGGCTGGGCAGAGGCTGCTAGTAACGGCCAGTTTTCTTCAGCCAAGGGGGCATCCATTTCCTGCCAACCCAGCTGAGTAGAGCCTTTCGGACCAGAGTGGCCGATTTGAGCGCACAGCTTGGCGGGGGTTTCTGCATGTACGAAATCACATAGGCGTTTCCAGGCGGCTTCGTGTTCTGGTGTGTAGAGGCCGGGGCAGCCGGGGGTGATCCTGCCCGTTGGGCTTACGCAGGTCATCTCGGTGTACACCAGGCCGGCACCGCCTTTGGCACGCTCGGCATAATGGATAAAATGCCAATCGGTCGGGCAGCCATCCACCGCTTTATACTGCGCCATTGGGGATACCACCACGCGATTGACCAGCCGCATATCGCGAAGCTGGTAAGGCGCAAACATCGGTGCCCGTGAACTGCCTTCATTGCCTGACTGGGCTTGAAACCAACGCTCTGCACTCGCCAGCCACTGCGGGTCGCGCACGCGTAAATTCTCGTGGCTAATGCGTTGCGAGCGGGTCAGTAACGAGTAGTTAAACTGAACCGGGTCCAGATCCAGATACCGCTCAATCTGCTCAAACCACTCGGTCGAGTTGCGCGCGGCGGACTGTAAACGCAGCACCTCGAAGCGGCGTTCTTCTTCGTAGCGGGCCAGCGCATCGGCCATGCGGGTTTCGCTGTGCAGGTACTTGGCCAGCGCGATCGCACTTTCCAGAGCAAGCTTGGAGCCCGAGCCAATCGAAAAATGCGCCGTAGCAGCCGCATCGCCCATCAGCACTACGTTTTCGAAACTCCACTTCTCGCAGAGTACGCGGGGGAAGTTGATCCAGGCCGAGCCGCGCACGTGGTTGGCATTGGTCATTAATGAATGCCCGCCAAGATGTTTGGCAAAGATCCGTTCGCAGATCGCAATCGATTCCTGCTGGCTAAGCTCTCCAAAGCCAAACGCCTGCCAAGTGGCCTCGCTACACTCGACGATAAACGTCGCCGTGTCGTTATCGAACTGATAAGCGTGCGCCCATACCCAGCCATGCTCGGTTTTTTCGAAAATAAACGTGAAAGCGTCATTAAAGGTCTGGTGCGTGCCCAGCCATACGAATTTGCACGCCCGCACGTCAATATCGGGTTTGAAATGTTCGGCATAGGTTTGCCGGGTACGGGAGTTAAGGCCGTCGGCGGCGAGTACCAGGTCAAATTCGCGCCGGTAGTCATCAATGCTGGTGTCGGTGACGTCGGTTTCAAAGCGCATTTCCACGCCCAGTTCACGCGCGCGCTCTTGCAGTAAGATGAGTAACTGGCGGCGGCCAATGCCACAGAAACCATGGCCGGTCGAAACGGTCTTTACCCCTTTATGAATAACCGCAACGTCATCCCAATAAGCAAAATGCTCACGAATGCGCTCGGCGCTAACCGGGTCGTTGGCTGCCAGGTTGTCCAGGGTTTCATCGGATAAGACCACGCCCCACCCGAAGGTATCGTCTGCTCGATTGCGTTCAAACACCACAATTTCATGGGCTGGATTATGCAGCTTCATGCTAATGGCAAAATACAGGCCGGCAGGCCCTCCACCCAGGCAGGCGATTCTCATTGTTATTCTCCCCGTAGACTCTATTCTCGCTTGAAGATAGAAAATAACCGAATAATATTCAAGTTTAAATTTTTTAAGCCTAAAGTATTTTTTCGCTCGCGTTTAATCTTTATTGATCTCCGCAAACTCGCAATCACTGCAAGAAGGTGAGAGCATGAAGCGAGGCAGGATTTTTTTAAGCATTGAATCGCTTAGCGCAAATCATCATAAAGTATGACGATTTGTGAATAATTAATACCACGGAAACCGTCTATGGCGGGATTGACAGCGCAAGTCGGAAAGGTGAGGCTTGCTTTGTTGTAGGTGGCTATTAGCAAGGAGAAAGCCCCATGCTCGAAGATTGTAAAAATGCCCTGGAGCGCTGGGGAGGCGTTCACAGCCTGATCGACCGCTGGCTTGATCAGCGCCGCTCTCTTTTGGTCAGCTTTATTGAGCTAAAAGAGGCGTGCGATAGCGAGCTGGAAGCGGTTAGCAAGGCGCGCATCGATACTTTCAGCGAAACGCTGATGGATTATATTAGCGCCGGTCATTTTGAAATTTATCCGCAGCTGGCTGAAGAGGCCCGGGCCTTCAATGATGAAAGCGCTTTGCAGATTGCCTCGCAGCTGCTGGAGCGTCTGGAAATGTCCACCGAAATGGTGCTTGAGTTCGATACTGACTACGCCTCCACCGTGCGCTGCCAGCAACATCTGGCGCGGCTTCCAGCCTGGATTGATCGCCTGGCAAAAGGTCTGACCGAGCGTTTTGCGTTAGAAGACCAGCTGATCGCCCGCCTACATGCGGCCAATAGCCCGCAGAGTAATAAAACACTTGCCTGATACTTTATCTGACGAGTTTGCACAAATTGTAGCGCGTGGTAACGCATCGCGAGGAACGAGCGGTGCGGCACCCGCGGGTGGCGGCGAAGCCGCCTGATATGACGCCTAATCAAATTCTGGTACCGCTAAACAGTGCGTTCGCGCCGGGCTACAGTAATTTGCCTTCCTCGCGGGTGCGCTAACGCTTACACTGCGCTACGAAAACCGCCCATCCACAAAACATTGGCGCCTATCGTAGCGCGTGGTAACGAGCGGTGAGGAACGAACGGCGAGGCACCCGCGGATGGCGGCGAAGCCGCCTGATATGACGCCTAATCAAATTCTGGCACCGCTAAACAGTGCGTTCGCGCCGGGCTACTGTGGTTGGCCTTTCTCGCGGGTGCGCTAACGCTTACACCGCGCTACTAAAACTGCTTATCCAAAACATTGGCGCCTATCGTAGCGCGTGGTAACGAGCGGTGAGGAACGAACGGCGAGGCACCCGCGGATGGCGGCGAAGCCGCCTGATATGACGCCTAATCAAATTCTGGTACCGCTAAACAGTGCGTTCGCGCCGGGCTACTGTGGTTGGCCTTTCTCGCGGGTGCGCTAACGCTTATACCGCGCTACGAAAACCACCCATCCAAAACACTGGCACCTATCGTAGCGCGTGGTAACGCATCGCGAGGAACGAGCGGTGCGGCACCCGCGGGTGGCGGCGAAGCCGCCTAGCCAAGCTATTTTTACGCTTTGCCTTTACGGTGTAGCTTCCCTCCAATTACCAGCATGCACGGCGTAAGCAACAGGGTAAGGGCGGTGGCAAAGGTTAAGCCACCGGCGATGGCGCTCGACATCTGTGTCCACCATTGGGCCGAGGGCGCGTTGAAGCCCAGCGCAGGGGCGAAGAGATTCACATTAATACCCAGCACCATGGGCATTAATCCTAATACCGTGGTAATGGCCGTGAGCAAGACCGGGCGTAGGCGTAAACAGCCCGCCTCCAGCGCTGCGGTTGCGGGGGTCATCCCTTCGGTGCGCAGCTCGTTATAGGTATCGATCAAGACAATATTATTGTTCACCACAATGCCCGCCAGCGCGATCACCCCCATGCCGACCATCACGATGCCGAATGCTTGGCCGGTGATCAGCAAGCCCATCAATACCCCAGCCGTTGAAAACACAATGGCCGAGAGCACCAGCAGCGCTTGATAGTAGCTATTAAACTGGGTAACCAGTATCAGCGACATTAATGCAATCGCGATCAAAAAGGCGCCAACCAAAAACTGCATCGACTCCTGCTGGTCTTCCTGTTCGCCAGCGACGTTGACCATCAGACCATCCGGCAGCTGTTCACTGCCTGCGGCAAACAGTGCGCGCAGCCGTTCGTCGGCAAGGTAGCCGGGAGCCAGGTCAGCTTCAACGGTAATCGCCCGCCGTCCATCAATCCGGTTAAGGGTGCCGACCTTGGGCGCTGGTGTCATGGTCACAAAGTGAGAGATAGGCACCTGGCCGCGCTCGGTGTTAATGGTTAAACGCCCAAGCTGATCAAGGGTGCGCCAATTCTCGGGTAGCCTGACGCGGATATCCACTTCGTCACTTACGGTCGGGGGGCGATAGTTGGCAACTTCCAGGCCGGTGGTTAATAGCTGAACCGCACTGCCGATCGTGGTGATGTCAGTGCCCATACGGGCGGCAGCTTCACGGTCTACGTTAATCTCCCACTCCACACCGGGCAAGCTGCGGTTATCCTGAATATCCACAAAGCCGCCCAGTTCGCGCATTAAGCCATGCAACTGCTCGACGCCAGCTTCGGCAATCGCCGGATCGGTCGCGCTAACTTCAAGCACGATAGGCTTGCCGCCCCCTGGGCCCATTTCCTGTTCCTGAAACTCCATCACGATGCCGGGAATATCCTGGGTACGCTCTGCCATCTCATTTAAAATGGCCCGGGAAGGGCGGCGCTGGTACCAGTCGATAAATTGAAATTGCAGCATGCCGATCACATCATTGCCTAGCTGCTGGTCTGACACCGCAAAAGAGCGGGCGTAAAGCGCTTCGACCTCGCTCATATTGCCAAGCCTCGCCTCAACTCGCTGTAAAATTGCGTCGGTTTCGGTGGCTGAAAAGTCTCCCCGCGCCCGCACCAGTACCTGAGCGCTATCGGGCTCAACGTTGGGGAAGAAGTCGATGCCATGATTAAAGCGAGCGTAGCCCGTATAAAGCAGCATGATGGTCAATACGGAAAACAGCAGCACCCAGGCCGGGTGCTTTAACAGCCTGCCCAGCAAGCGGCGGTAGCCACGCCCCAGCGATGTGGTGGCATCGGGAAGCGTGGCGCCCTTGTTTTTGGGCGATGTGCGGGTAAACAGCCGACCAAGCGTGGGAAGAAACACCAGCGCCATGGCCAGCGAAGCCAGCAGGCACAAAATAACCGTGGCGGGCAGATATTTCATAAACTGGCCAACGACGCCCGGCCAGAACAGCAGCGGGATAAACACTGCAAGCGTAGTGGCAGTAGACGCAATAACGGGCCAACTCATACGCGACGCCGCGTTTAGCCAAGCCTCATGGGGTGGCTGGCCGTCATGCAAGTGTCGGTCAGCCAGCTCACTCACCACAATCGCCCCATCAACCAGCATGCCAGCGACTAAAATCAGTGCAAACAGCACCACAATGTTGAGGGTAAAGCCAAACATCCAGACCAGTAGAATGCCGGTCAAAAAAGCGCCAGGGATGGTCAAGCCTACCAGCAGCGCCATGCGCCAGCCCATCACGGCCACCACCACAATTAATACCAGCACCACCGCCGTAAGCACGTTATTTAATAGCTCGGAGAGCATATTTTGTACGGTGGTCGACTCATCTAGAATCGTGGTCAGGCGGAGTTCTTCGGGCAGCAGGTCACCCGCCTGGGCAATGCGCTCATGTACCGCTTCAATGGTGGCAATAATATTGGCACCAGCGCGCTTAGAAATTTCCAGCACGACTGCAGGCTGACCATCAATACGCGCAAAGCCCTGGGGCTCTTTATAGGTGGGATGAATCCAGGCCACGTCGCCAAACGTGACAACCTGGTCACCATCAACTTTAACCGGCATATTCATCACATCGTTTAACGACTCGATGATGCCTGGTACTTTTAACGCCAGACGGCCCGCGCCGGTATCCAGGCTACCTGCGGCTACCAGCCGGTTATTGCGCGACACCTGATTAAAGAGCGCGTCAAAGTCCACGCCGTAGCTTTCCAGTACCAGCGGGTCGACGACAATTTCCAGCAGGTCTTCCTGATCACCGGCAATATCCACTTCCAGAACGTCAGCGATGCCTTCGATTTCTTCCTGCAGGCGCCGGGCAATGGTAAGCCGTTCGCGAGTATCCAGGCGCCCCGAAAGGCCAATGGTAAGCACCGGAAACTCGGAAACGTTGACCTCCATAACGCGAGGTTCTTCCGCCTCATTAGGCAGGCTGCTGCGCGCTATATCTACCCGTTCGCGTACATCGGAAAGAGCTGTGTTTGGGTCAAAGCCTGCATCAAACTCAAGCGTGATCGAACCGTGGCCTTCGCTGGACTGGGCGGTGAACTTGCGCAGTCCTTCAATGCCGCGCAGTTCCTGTTCCATGGGGCGTATCAGCAGCCGCTCGCCATCTTCCGGGCTTACGCCTTCAAGTGTCAGCGAGACGTAAATCATCGGGATGGTGACATCCGGATTGGCTTCTTTGGGAATCGCCTGCCACGCGGCGACGCCCGCAAAAACCAAGCCTACCAGCAGTAAGAGAGTGGTGCGGGTATGCGTTAACGCGGCATTAATGAGTGGGCGCATGAACGCTTTCCTGGCTAGCGGCGGTGTCATCCATGATGGTGGCGCGGTCGACTTCCACAGGCGTTACCTGTTGGCCTACGTTGGCTAGTCCGGCGCCCAGGGTAATCAGGCGTAGCGGATCAGGCAGACCCGTAACATAAGCGCGTTGAATGTCGGCGCTTATGAGCTGCACTTGTGTTTGCTGAACCCGGTCCTGCTCATCTACATGCTTGACCGCAAGCTGGCCCTCCTCGTTTAAACTCAACAGTGCCGGTGAAAGCGTATGCACCTGGCGAGGCGGAAGGGTAATCGTGAGTTCAGCACTGCCGCCGGCCAAGTGCAACTGGCGGGGATTATCAAGTGTTGCCTCGATATAAAAGGTGCGCGTTGATTCATCCGCGCGATGGCTGACATGGGTCAGCGTGCCCTCCAGATGATCGCCGTTTAATAAACGCGCGGTAACCGGCAGGCCAACGGTAAGCTCGCCTACCTGCTGTTGCGAGACCCAGGCCGCGCCGGTCAAACGCCGATCATCGATTAGCCGTCCCCACTCTTCGCCAGGTTGCAGCAGGTCACCAAGCTCTACCTGGACTCTGTCGAGGACGCCTGCAAAAGGCGCTGAGGGTCGGCTATCATTTAACTGCTTTTCTAATTGCGCAACTGCCGCAGTACTCGCGCTAAGCGCACTCTGTAAACGCAAGAGCTCCGGCTGGGAGATAAGCTGGCGCTGGCGCAAACTCTGCGCCCCAGAGTATTCGGACTGAGCAACGGCAAGCTCGTCTCGGGCTTGTTGCAGACGTTCGGGAAGCGCGTCGTTATCCAGTACCAGTAGCGTATCGCCGGCAGCGACGCTACGTCCTTGCGCAATCGGTTTTTCCACTACGTAGCCCGCTACATTAGCGCGCAGCGTCGTTTCGCGCTCAGCGGTTAGTTGTCCCTGAATCACCTGTTGGGGAATAAACGGCGTACTTTGCTGCTCCATTACTTCCACACGCAGGGCGCTATCATTAGCGGTGGAAGAGGCTTCCGGTGCGGTGGTTTGAAAACGCTGAAAATCACCAAGTGCTAACCAAATAACCAGCGCCAATACCAAGGCGCTGGCGAGGGCGTAAGAGTAGGGGATACGTCGCATGAGGTGTCTATGTCCGTATTAACACAAGGATGAGCTAACGCATCACACCATAACGTAACTCATGGCTGGCGGCGAGTGCCAAGCGAACGTTTGAATGGCAGAACTCATCGTATGTATGATTGAGTTTTTGCATAACTGAGCATAACATCTTGGCATCTTGAGTTCTGTCGACCCATCCTAAGGCGAACCAACCAAGGAGCAATGATGAAAGATCCCGTACGTATTGCGATTACCGGCGGTGCCGGCCAGATCAGCTACTCTTTAATTTTCCGCATTGCCGCTGGCGACATGCTGGGACCGGATCAGCCCGTCATTCTTCAACTGCTAGAAATTCCGCAGGCAATGGATGCACTGGGCGGCGTGGTAATGGAAGTCAACGACTGTGCCTTCCCGCTGGTGCAAGATATTGTTGCCACCGATGATCCAAACGTTGCGTTCAAAGATGCTGACTTCGCGCTGTTAGTGGGTGCTCGTCCGCGTGGTCCGGGTATGGAGCGTAAAGATCTGCTGGAAGCGAACGCGGCGATCTTCTCTGTACAAGGTAAGGCATTGAACGACCACGCCAGCCGTGACGTTAAAGTGCTGGTAGTGGGTAACCCGGCCAACACCAACGCGCTGATTGCATCTGCAAACGCGCCGGATCTTGATAAAGGCCAGTTCACGGCGATGACGCGCCTGGACCACAACCGCGCGCTGACGCAGCTGGCTCAGAAAACCGGTAAGCATGTTACTGACATTGAAAACATGATTATCTGGGGTAACCACAGCGCCACTCAGTACCCGGACATTGCACAGTGCAAAGTTGACGGCAAAGCCGCCACAGACCTGGTCGAGCGTGACTGGTACGAAAACGACTTTATCCCCACCGTTCAGCAACGCGGTGCGGCAATTATCAAGGCCCGCGGTGCGTCTTCTGCAGCCTCTGCCGCTTCTTCCGCCATCGATCACGTACGTGATTGGGCGCTGGGCACCGATGGTATCGTCAGCATGGCGATTCCGTCTGACGGCAGCTACGGCATCGAAGAAGGCATCATCTACTCCTACCCGGTTCGTTGCCAGGGTGGCAAGTACGAAATCGTTCAAGGCTTCGAGCTTGACGAATTCAGCCAAGAGAAGATGAAAGCCACCGAGAAAGAACTGCGTGAAGAGCGCGCAGCCGTTGAGCACCTGCTCGGCTAAACGCGTTTGCTGGCTCTGCCAGTAACAAAAAACCTCGCAAGCCACGCCTGCGAGGTTTTTTTATTGCCAAATCTTGCTGGGTGCCACGGCCAAGGCGTCTTAACAGCCGCCATTCGCGGGTGCCTCATTTGCTCGTCCCTCGCAAAATGTTACCACGCGCTACAGGTTTATCGCCAAAACGTGGTGCGGTGCCAAATCGTAGCGCGTGGTAAGCGTCAGCGCACCCGCGGGAGCAGCGCGAAGCGGTGCAGGGGTTGGGCAATATGGTGTAAAAGTCGAGCTTAGGTGCCACGGCCAAGGCGTCTTAACAGCCGCCATTCGCGGGTGCCTCATTTGCTCGTCCCTCGCAAAACGTTACCACGCGCTACAGGTTTATCGCCAAAACTTGATGCGGTGCCAAATTATGGGGATGAACATCGGCGTAACGCGATGACATGTAGCGCGTGGTAAGCGCCAGCGCACCCGCGGGAGCAGCGCGAAGCGGTGCTGGGGTTGGGCGATATGGTGCAAAAGGCGAGCATAGGTGCCACGGCCAGGGCGGCTTGGCGCCGCCATTCGCGGGTGCCTCATTTGCTCGTCCCTCGCAAAACGTTACCAAGCGCTACGAGTGCTCAAACCCTGACGTAATTGGATGAACATGTAGCGAGTGGTAAGCGCCAGCGCACCCGCGGCAATCGCAATGGTCAGGGTGAGTATGGGAGGTGGGTCGAAGGCCATGCCGGATCACTCCGCATGGGTGCTAACGGGTAAAGCGAACATGGTCAGTGGTCTGTTCATTCGCCGCGCAGGCTCATAATCCGCCATTGGCGCTCTTCGGCTACTTGGCGAAGGGTATCGTCCGGGTCGACGGCTACCGGGTGGTCGACCTCTTCAAGCAGGGGAAGGTCATTGTGCGAGTCGCTATAGAACCACGCTCCGTCCAGCGTAAAGTCCTTGTCTTCTAGCCATTCATGCAAACGGGTAATTTTGCCTTCCCGGTAGCTGGGAACGCCGGAGACGCGACCGGTATAACGGCCGTTTGCCACTTCCGGATTGACCGCTATCAAATAATCAACGCCTAAACGCTCGGCAATCGGGGCGGTAATAAAGCGGTTGGTCGCGGTGATGATCAGCAGTGTATCGCCTTTAGTGCGGTGGCGAGCCAGCAGCTCTTCGGCTTTGGGTAAAATATGCGGCTCAATTTTACTGACCATAAACTGTTGGTGCCAAGCGGTCAGCTGTTCAGGCGTGTTGTCTGCCAGAGGCTTTAGCGCTACTTCCAGAAAAGCCGCCATATCCAGCGTGCCGGCCTTGTAATCGGCCATAAACCGTTCATTGGCTTCACGATAGGCAATCGGGTCCACCGCGCCTTGCTCAAGCAAGAACTCCCCCCAGGCATGATCGCTGTCGGTGGATATCAGCGTATTATCCAGGTCGAAAATAGCCAGACTCACGGCGCTCCCCTTATATAGTCGATAGTCGTCGTTAATTTATAGGTATGAAGGAATAGGTAGAAATGGATAAGTATGGACGGTGAAACAAAAGGGCGGATTATCGCAGAGTCCTAAGTCCTTTCCCACCAAAGCGGGCAAGCATTAATCACTTAGCGTTATATTGTATTGATACGCTTGTCACCCTTGTGGAAAAATGGGGACAACTGAAAATTTAATAAGGTGACGTCCGTGATCGACGCTGACGGCTTTCGTCCCAATGTTGGCATCATTATTACCAACAGCCAGGGACAACTGCTTTGGGCGCGTCGTGTAGGACAAAATGCGTGGCAATTTCCCCAGGGGGGCATTAAAGCAAGCGAGACACCACAACAAGCCCTTTTTCGTGAGCTTTTTGAGGAGATCGGCCTGACCGCCGACGATGTTGATATTGTTGCCTGTACCCGGGGTTGGCTACGCTACCGTCTGCCACGACGCATGATTCGCACACATTCGCGGCCAGTGTGTATTGGCCAGAAACAAAAATGGTACTTGCTGAAGATTCGCTGCCAGGAAAATCAGATTTGTATGACGGCCACACCCAAACCGGAGTTTGATGGGTGGCGATGGGTGAGCTATTGGTACCCGCTTGGTCAAGTGGTACCGTTCAAACGAGAGGTGTATCGACGCGCACTAAGGGAGCTTTCTCCCCGGGTTCAGCGTCTGGCACAAAATGACGAAGGATAACGCGTGCTCCACGGCTCTGGATGAGCCGTGAAAGTCTGTCGAAAAGATCCTCAGCGAGGCAAACAATAGTGAAAAGTAAAACGTCCATGCTTGAGGTACTGCGTCGTGTTATTCAGGAAGTGAACGGCGCCCGCACCCTAGACGCCGCGCTATCGACGATGGTACGCCGTATCCGTAAGGCTATGCAGACCGATGTATGCTCTTTTTATCTTTATGATAAGGAGCTTGAGTCGCTAGTGCTGATGGAAACCATTGGGTTACGTACGCAGGCGGTCGGCCGTGTCGTGCTACCGCTAGGCGAAGGGCTGGTCGGCATGGTCGCCAAGCGTAGCGAGCCTTTAAACCTTGAAGATGCTCGGACGCATCCGCTCTTTCGCTATTTTGAAGCCACTGGCGAGGAGCGCTATTCAAGCTTTCTGGGTGTGCCGATTATTCACCAGCGCCATATGCTGGGCGTATTGGTTGTTCAGCAAGCCGAAAAGCGTCGCTACGATGACGAAGACGAAGCCTTTTTGGTCACCATGGCGGCCCAGTTGGCGGGCGTTTTAGCCCACGCTCTGGCAACGGGGAACCTGGCGCGCCCAGCATTGCCTGGCGGGCAGGCGATGTTCAAAGGGGTGGCGGCTTCCCCGGGTGTTGCCATGGGCGAAGCCGTGGTTATTACACCGCCCGCTGACCTTAATAGCGTGCCCGACCTGATACCCAGCGATGAAGCCTACGAGATTGCCCGGCTAAAAGAAGCGATTGGGAAAACGCGAGATGAAATTCGTTCGGCGGCAGAGCGTCTGGCAAATCGTATTTCCTCCCAGGAGCTGGCGCTTTTCGATGTCTACCAGCAGATGCTGGGCGAAGCGGCGCTTTCCGAAGAAGTTGAAAAGCGCATTCGCGAAGGCCAGTGGGCTCCTGGGGCGCTAGCCGATGTTGTAAGGCGCCACGTGCAATACCTAGAGCGGGTGGATGATGACTACCTGCGCGAGCGTGCCGCTGATATCCGCGACCTCGGCCGCCGGGTACTGGCCCACCTGCAAGAAGATACCCCCTCGACACCGGAAACCTATCCTGATAACGCCATTTTGGTCGGCGATGAGATTAGCGTTGCCATGCTGGGAGAAGTGCCCCGCGATAAGCTGAAAGGGCTGGTGTCAGTGCGTGGTTCAAGCACCTCGCATGTGGCCATTGTGGCCCGCGCCATGGGCATTCCCACGGTGCTGGGCATGGTCGATTTGCCGCTGCCGCGCCTCAATGGTGCCCCGGTGGTGCTGGATGGACATCGTGGCCGACTATTTGTGCGCCCGGCGGCCGATCTTAAATCACGCTATGAAAGCCTGATTGCCGAAGAGCAGGCGCTCAGTGAGCTTCTCGAGCACGAGCAGGATCTGCCTAGCGTTACTCAAGACGGCTACGAAATGCCGCTGTTGGTCAATACGGGCTTGGCCGTCGATGCTGCCGCGCTGCTTAAAAACCGGATTGCGGGCGTAGGGCTCTATCGTACCGAAGTGCCGTTTATGATCACCGAGCGCTTTCCCGGTGAGAAAGAGCAGATGCGTATGTATCGCGAGCAGTTGGAAGGATTCGCGCCGCTGCCGGTTGTCATGCGTACGCTCGATATTGGTGGTGATAAAGACCTGCCATACTTCCCGATCGAAGAAGCCAACCCCTTCCTTGGCTGGCGAGGCATGCGCGTAACGCTGGATCATCCCGAAGTGCTTATGGTGCAGCTACGCGCTATGCTGAAAGCCTCCCACGGTCTTAATAACCTTTATGTGCTTTTCCCGATGATTACCAATGTCGAGGAGGTCGATGAGGCATTAAGACTGCTGGATCGTGCGATTCTTGAGCTGGGAGAAGAGGGCATAGCCATCGAGCGCCCCAAGGTGGGCGTGATGATCGAGGTCCCAGCGACTATCTACCAGATGGATGCCTTGGCCAAGCGGGTCGACTTCTTCTCTGTCGGCAGTAACGACCTGACCCAGTATTTGCTCGCGGTTGATCGCAATAACCCCAGGGTATCCAGCCTTTACGACGCCCTGCATCCTGCGCTGTTAGGTGCTTTGCAGGAGCTTTCGCAGGATGCAAAGCGCCTGAATAAGCCTATTTCGCTGTGCGGTGAGCTGGCGGGTGATCCTGCCGGTGCTTTGCTGCTCATGGCGATGGGCTTTACCGGGCTTTCAATGAATGCACCAAGCTTGCCCAAGGTGCGTGCCGCCATTCGTCGGGTAACGCTTCACGATGCCAAGGCGCTGTTAGCTGAAATCATGGCCCTGGACACTCCCGCCCAGGTACATGAGCATATCAACAAGCGCATGGACGAGTGGCAGCTTTCTCACTTGCTCCCCCCAAGGGATTAAGCAACAGGATTAAGCATCTATACGCCAAGGGTCGTTTCGCCTTCAAACCGACCCTGCGGGCCAAAGCGTTGCTCCGTGATGACGATATCTCCCTGGTGATCGAGCGTTAACCAGGTCGTTGCCCGCGTGCCATAGGTCTCACCGATAATAAAGGCAGCTGAGAGCTGGCGCTCAAGTGCCAGCTCAACGCCTGTATCAGGTAGCAGGGCGTCTGGCGCTTGTTGGGAATTATGCAGCGCATGGCCCACGCCGCCACGCCAGCTATCTAGTGAGCTTTGCTCGAGTGCTTCGCGTACGCTTTGAAGCTTGGGCCAGGGGGAGTTTAAGTCCGCGTTGGAGAGGCCGTGCACGCCAGGAGGCACATCGCTAAGCGTAACCCCATTCCGGCCACGGTGAAGGTGCCAAAGGCGGTGGGGTGTGGCGACCAGTAAATTAAACCCGGCATAACGATCAGCCTTTTGTTGGGCAAGGTCTGTCAGCCACTGGTCAATATCATCGCATTGAAGTGCGTTGGCAACGAGCTCACCTCGGCTGGGCGCCTCGGTGGGGGTGATTAGCGCCATATCGCGAACATTGGTCAGCGCGGCCACGCGGCCACCCTTTATGCCAGCAAGCCACGAACCGCCCGCTTCAAGGTCACGCCCGCCTAGAATGGATGGGTTATCTACCCAGTGATGTAACGCTGCGGTGGGTCGGGCATGGCGCTCATCGCGATTCCCCGCCAAGCGCAAGGGGAGCTCTGTGCCAGGGTGCCAGGCGAAAGCCATTAAGCACATATCGTGTCCTCAAACTGCCAACATGGGTCATTATCTCCATCTACAAGCGCAGCATGACAGCTAAAGGGCATGGTCGTACACTTGAGATAGTCGTACACTTGCGCATGTAACGTAACGCTCATCACCTCATCGGTGTGAATTGACTTAAGCCAATTAGGAAGGCGCGAACGCATGCAACGCAATCGCGAAGAGCATTTCTGGAATGCCATCATCTGGCCCATTCTCTGGCCCATTCTCTGGCCAATGCTACTTATCCAGACCACGTTGATCGTGCTGTGCCTTTTGGTAGGTCTCGCCGTTTGGTGGATGTCACCCAGCCAAGTTTCGTGGAGCACTACCTTGTGGTTGGCGCTTGCGCTGCTGCTGGGCAGCTCAATGAACGTATGTGCGTTTCTGATGCTGGTGAAAGCGCGTGCCAAACAGAAAGATGCGCATTTTATGCAAGAGTTACAAGGGCTTGAGCGTCACAGTGAAGCACTGCGGCTCGCCATAGCGCAAATGCTGCCGGATAACGCGCTTACCACTCCCGCCATCGCTATAAGCTACGTTCGGCCATTGAAACGCCTGACGCGAGTTAACGAGTTGCTCTCAGGGCTTGAGCACACTATTAGCGGCGCCCAGCGGTTAAGTAATCCCGTCGAACATGCCAAAGATGATCACGAGCAGGCGTTGCTAGACGACCTTCACCACCAACAGCAGCAGCTTAAACATCTCGTTGCCGGGCGTGACCGTGCCAGAGAAGAGTCGCGCTTAAAGTCAGGTTACCTGGCGTTGCTTCAGCGTGAGACGCATGATCTCAGTGATCATTTAGGTCATATCCTGGAAAATGACGAGTGCCAGGCATGCCGTCAACAGGTTCTGAATATGCGTGAGCGTCTGGCGGACGTGCGCGCGTTGCTCGTCAATCTGGTGTATCAAAGCGTCAATGATGATGATCCCACGCCCGCCGTGGCAACAACGCAAAACCGCCCGTTGCGCGTACTGGTCGTTGATGACGGTCCTGTCAATCTGATGCTGGCGCGGCAAATGCTGGAAGCACATGGTCTGAACGTGGAAGGGGTGAGCAGTGGAGAGCAAGCGCTCGAACGCCAACAAACCACGTCATTTGATTTAGTCTTTATGGATATTTTTATGCCCACTCTGGACGGTCTGGAAACCACCCGTCGCTGGCGTGCCTATGAGCAGAAAAGCGGCAAGCATCGCAGCATCCTCGTTGCCCTAACGGCCAATGCAGACAATGCCGGGATTGCTGAATGCGAAGAAGTGGGCATGGATGACTTGCTTACCAAGCCGTACCAACCTGAAAAGTTACTCGGAATGATTTCAAAATGGCTGCCCGGCGCGCCCATTAAGGCGCCTAACCAATGAGCGCACTGGCAATGTTGTTAGGCTACCTGGGGCTGGGTGCGGCGGCGGGCACCATGGCAGGGTTATTCGGTGTCGGTGGCGGTATTATTATCGTTCCCGTACTGATGTTTGCGTTTGGCCTGCAGAATATTTCTTCAGAGATCACCATGCATCTGGCGGTAGGTACATCGCTTGCCACCATTGTAGTGACCGGGGCGTCCTCAGCACTTGGGCACTATCGCAAAGGCAGCGTTCATCGCGCATGGTTTTTGGCATTATTACCAGGTCTTATGATGGGCGCGATTGGCGGCGTGTTTATTGCAGGTAATCTCTCCGGCACCGTCTTGGGCATGCTGTTTGGAATCTTCGTTCTGCTCTTGGCCGCCAAAATGGTGTTTGGTTTATCTCCCAAGCCAGGGTTCGTTGCGCCGGGCAAAATTGCTATGTCGGTGGCCGGTGCAGTGGTGGGGACTATTTCTGCATTATTTGGCATTGGCGGTGGCGCTATGACGGTGCCGTGGCTATCCCGGTGTGGCGCGACGATGACCCAGGCCGTGGGTACTTCTGCCGCCTGCGGGTTACCCATTGCCGTGGTCGGGGCGATCACCTTTATTATCATGGGATGGGGTAATCCACTCTTGCCTGCCTGGGCCACCGGGTTTGTTATGTGGCCAGCCTTTTTTGGCATTGTGTTAACCAGCGTACCGTTTGCACGCATTGGTGTTCGCCTTGCCCACGTCTTACCTGCCCACGTATTAAGGCTATGCTTCGCGCTGCTGTTAACAGTGGTCGGCTTACGCTTTGTATTAGCCTAATGGGCGCCATAACCGCGTTAAATTTTCTTCTTCCTGATTAATTAGAGTATTTCGATGATTAACTACCCAACAATTGACCCCGTGGTGTTCTCTCTTGGGCCACTGCAAGTGCATTGGTATGGCTTGATGTATGTGGTGGGATTTGTAGCCGCCTGGTGGTTGGGTTGCAGGCGTGCTGCCCGCATCGGGCTTACCAAAGATGATATTAGCGATTTACTATTCTATTGCGCTATCGGCGTTGTAGCGGGCGGGCGGCTTGGGTATGCGCTTTTTTATGGTTTAGGGCAGTGGTCCGCTGACCCGCTATGGATTTTCAAAGTGTGGGATGGCGGCATGAGCTTCCACGGCGGGTTGTTAGGGGTGCTCTTAGCCGCCTGGTGGTTTGCGCGCCGCAAGCAGCTTGCCTTCTTTGCGCTTACCGACTTTATCGCACCGCTCGTGCCCATTGGTTTGGGGGCTGGCCGAATTGGCAATTTCATTAATCACGAACTGCCGGGGCGTGTTACCTCGCTACCCTGGGGCATGCCTTTTCCCGGCATGGGGCCGGAGCCTCGCCATCCTTCCGCACTTTATGAAGCGGTGCTTGAAGGCTTAGTGCTGTTTGTTATTCTTTGGTGGGTTTCTGCCAAGCCGCGCGCCCGCGGCTTCGTCTCCGGCCTGTTCCTGCTCTTCTACGGCATCTTCCGCTTTATGGTCGAATTTGTGCGCATGCCGGATGCGCATATCGGCTTTATCGCGTTTGGTTGGGTCACCATGGGAATGCTGCTAACCCTGCCCATGATTGCGCTAGGCTTAGTACTTATGGCGTGGTCTCGTTCACAGCCAGTAGATGCTAAGCGATAAGATTTTATTCATTACCACGCGCCACCAACACCCAAACCCCGATGTAACGCGAAACACTGCCGGGGTTGTGGGTGGCACCGGTCAGGGCGGCTTGACGCCGCCATCCGCGGGTGCCTCATTTGCTCGTGCCTCGCAAGGTTCGTTACCACGCGCTACCTATGAGGATCCCCCTTATATGAGGGTTCTCCATCGCTTAAGAATGCATGAATCGTAGCGCGGTGTAAGCGTCAGGGCACCCGCGAATGGCCGCCGGCACCGAAAACAGCGCGGATGTCTTATTCATGTGCCCTATCTTCATACGACCTATGTTCATACGACCTATGCGTTCGTTACCACGCGCTACCACCCGCCATTAACTCCCCACGCTAGACCCTCGCAGGCTGGCAGCCTAGAATACCTCTCCATATCGCCTGCAATTTTTGGAAACCTTGTGACCGTGACAACGCCTACGTCAAATATGACGATGAACGCCAGCGCCCAGCCCGCGCTTGAACAGCCGTATTTGGATCTAATGCGCACCGTATTGGAGCACGGAGTGGACCGCAACGACCGCACCGGTGTGGGTACCCGTTCGGTGTTTGGGCACCAAATGCGGTTTGACTTATCACGTGGCTTTCCACTGTTAACGACCAAAAAGCTGCATTTGCGCTCTATCATTCACGAGCTTCTGTGGTTCTTGAAAGGCGACACCAACATTGCCTATCTTCAGGAAAATGGTGTGCGCATCTGGGATGAGTGGGCCGATGAAAACGGCAACCTGGGCCCCGTGTACGGTTATCAATGGCGCAGCTGGCCGGACCCCAAAGGGGGAGGTGTCGACCAGATTGCCAAAGTGCTGGAGCAGATTCGCACGACGCCTCAATCGCGCCGTCTGATTGTGTCCGCCTGGAACCCCGCTCAGGTCGATGAAATGCAGCTGCCGCCTTGCCACTGCTTGTTCCAGTTCTATGTGGCGAATGGCCGGCTGTCATGTCAGCTTTATCAGCGCAGTGCTGATATTTTCCTTGGCGTGCCGTTTAATATCGCAAGCTATGCACTGTTATTAAGCATGGTCGCGCAGGTAACAGGGCTTGAGCCGGGCGAGTTTATTCATACGCTGGGTGATGCGCACCTTTATAGTAACCACTTTGAGCAAGCGAAAGAACAGCTGACACGTGAGCCAAAAACAGCACCCCAGCTGGTGCTGAATCCTCAGGTAAGTGATCTGTTCGAATTCAGCTTTGATGATATTCAGATAGAAGCGTATGACGCTCACCCTCATATAAAAGCCAAGGTAGCGGTATGAGTTCTTATAACGATTCTTACGACAGTTCTTACAACAGCGAGATCGAACCTCTGGTGCCCGTTGCCATGATTGTGGCAATGTCGAAAAACCGAGTGATCGGTGTTGAAGGTAATCTGCCCTGGCACCTGCCTGAAGATCTTAAGTTCTTCAAACGCATGACCCAGGCAAAACCGCTGGTAATGGGACGTAAAACATACACCTCCATTGGCAAGCCCTTGCCTAACCGGCTTAATATAGTCGTAACGCGTAATAAAGACTTTGCGCCCGACGGTGTGCGGGTCTGTCATGATTTACCCGCTGCATTAGCGCTAGCCGACCAGCAGGCAACAATAGATGCTGCTGAAGAAATTATGGTAATGGGCGGGGGAGAGATTTATCGTCAGGCGTTACCGTACGCCCAGCGGCTTTATATTACCGAAGTCGATATCGAAGTGAACGGTGACGCTGAGTTCCCTGAATTGAAAGCAGATGAGTGGCGGGAAGTACAGCGTGTCGCTGGAACACCCTCCGAAGGCAAGCCACCGTACGATTTTGTGGTTTATGAGCGCAACGCTGACTGAAAAAGGTCAAAGGAGAGGGTATGACCGCCAGTGTAATGCATCTACTAGACAGCCTAGAGTCGCGCCTTGAGCAGGCTCAAGGCGAATTACAAAACTTGCGTAACGAAAACGCGCAGCTAAAACAGCAGTTAGTAGAGCAAGCCGTAACGCTACAAAAAACACTCGAAGAGCCTGGCATACCTGCCCAAGAGGCGCTTGCGCCTGAAGCAGAACCCGCCAGGCCTGAGCCAAACGCAGCGGAGCAGGTCGCTTTTGAGTCTGTAGATCTTACGCAAACGCAGGAGACGCAAGAGCAAAAAGCGGCGCCTCAAGCCCCTGTTGTTGATCAGCCCTCACCCCATAGCCTTTTGAAAGAGTGGTACCAACGTTACCCGCAGGCTTTCTTTAAAGGGCATACAAAGCCTTTAAAAATAGGTATTCATCAGGACCTTGCCGCTCGAGAACCTTGGTCTGGAAAGCTGATTCGCCGTACATTGGCCAACTACGTTAACCTGCCGCGGTATCTGAAATCAGTGCGTGAAGGGGTCGATCGTATCGATTTGGACGGTCAGCCAGCGGGAAAGGTCGATAAAGAAGCCTCTATGCATGCCGCCAAAAAGCGTAAAGAAAAGCAGGGCGAGGTGCCGCTTAAAAGCGCACCGGATGTAACTAAAAAAGAGCCTTTAGAAGAAAGAACTAATTTACCTGATGTGCAGGAAAAGCGTGAGTTCCAAGCGCCTCGTCAGGTAAGAGATCAGAAGATTAAACAAGAAAAGCCGCAAAGCCTGGGAGATAAATTAAAAGGGTTGCAGCAAAAATTCGAAGGCCGCTGAGACCTGTTTTGCTACCTTGGGTTCCATAAAAAAGCATAAATCGTAAGAGAACACTGTTTTTTTCTATTGCGTTCCCTGGAATCCCGGTATAGAGTTTGACCTGCGAGCATTGGACTATAACAAGGTTTGATTGAGGATATGCCACATATCGCTGGGAAAAACCAGCGAATGGTAAAACGAGCATAGCCCACAGGCCAACTGCTGAAGGCTCTTTAAAAAAGCCCGGCAGCTACGATCGAAACAGTAAGCTAGTAAAGGAACCTACATCATGAAAAAGACACTTTTAGCGACTGCTATCATTGGTGCCCTGGGCGCTTCTGCTGCTGCCCAAGCCGCCACTGTATATGACCAGGAAGGCACCAAGCTGGACATCTATGGCCGTATTGCCATGGGTATCTCCGGCGGCGGCCCTGAGTTCGATAGCCAAGATCGTGCAATCGACAACAGCGCTGATTTCGTAGACGTTTTCTCGCGTCTTGGTCTGCGTATGAGCCACGAAGTTACTCGCGACCTGACTGCTTTTGGTCGTCTTGAATGGCGCTTTAGCGGCGATGAGAACGAAACTGACGGCGGCTTCAACGAAATACGTCAGAGCTATATCGGTTTGCAAAGCGACCAGTTCGGTACTTTTCAAGCTGGTAACTTCGACAGCTTCTACAACCAGTTTGTTTCTCTGCCGTTCGATGTTTACATTGATCGCGGTCTGAACTTTGCTGGTCACCGCAAGCAGTCACGTGGTGACTCTATCGGTTACTACACGCCTGACCTCGAAGGTTTCACTGCCTTCCTGCAGCTGAAGCACTACAGTGAGCGCGGTTTGCGCGAAGGTGTAGATCGTTTCAATGAAGATGGTGAAGTCGTAGGTACAAGCGGTGAAGGTAATGTAATCGCACCGCAAGGTGGTGTTCGTTACGCACAAGGACCGGTAACTGTTGGTCTGGGTTTTGTTGAAGACGTTCGTCGTGTTGACCTGAACAGTGGCGGTAACGGCGGCGGCAATGGCGAAATGCTGTACGGCCTGATTGGTCAGTATGAGTTCACTGATCAACTCTCTGCGCGTCTGGGTTACGAAACTCGTGAAGACAGCAGCTCTGTTGGTGGCGGCTACGATACAGTCGGTCTGGGTGGTACTTTCACCACGGGTCCTTGGGCGTTCACTGCTGACTACTATAACATCGAGCGTGACAACGACGACACCAGCAAAGCTTGGTCAGCTGGTGGTTACTACAAAGTTTCCAGCGCTTTTGACGTTTTCCTAGAAGTCGCTGACGCTGATGCACCGTCTGTTAACCGTGACACCACTCTTGGTGACCTGACTGACGACGTATACTGGCTGACAGGCGCTCGTTACCACTTCTAAGCCTGGCTTAACTGCCACGCTTTAAAGGTAACCTGCCTAGCAGATCTAATAGAACCGGCCTCTTTTGAGGCCGGTTTTTTTTGGTTTATAGGTAACCAAAACAGCATTTAGATGACATTTTGCTTTCAATTTAAATCGTTATTTTATAACATTCGTGTCGCTTATATTGTTTAAATGATTTTCATTACTAAATTTTATTTGAGCATATTAAAAGCGTAGGGCTAATCGCGGCTAAGTTGTTAGCTGCCAGGTTGTTAGCTGCCAGGTTGTTAGCTGCCAGGTTATTAGCCACTGGGTCATTGAAAGTAAATAAGGGAACAAGATGAAGAAAGCATTATTGGCAACCGCTGTAGCAGGCACCCTGTGGGCCGGCGCTGCCCAGGCAACCACGGTTTATGATCAGGATGGTACAAAGTTAGATATCTATGGGCGTATTTCCATGGGTATCGCCGGTGGCGGAGCTGATTTCGATAGCAGTGGCAATAAAATTGATGACGGCGCAGAGTTCGTTGATGTGTATTCGCGCCTGGGCTTTCGAATGGGCCATGAGGTCACCTCCGATCTAACCGCATTTGGTCGGCTGGAGTGGCGCTTTACCGGCGATGAGCGCAATACAAACCAAGGCTTTAATGAAATTCGCCAAAGCTACCTTGGTCTGGCAAGCAAGCAATACGGAACGTTCCAGGCAGGTAGCTTCGATAGCTTTTATGCGCAGTTCGTTTCCTTGCCGTTTGACGTCTACCTGGACCGTGGGCTGCTGTTCAAGTCATCGGGTATACAGTCGCGTGGTGACTCTATCGGCTACTACACGCCAGAGCTCAATGGCTTCACTACCTTTGTGCAGCTCAAGCATTACAGTGAGCGTGGGTTAGCGGCTGGAGAGCAAAGCGGAGAGGGCAGTGTAGTCGCCGCTCAAGGTGGTGTGCGCTATCAGCAGGGCCCGCTCAGCGTTGGGTTTGGGGCTGTTGAAGGCGTCGTGCGTGGTGGCGGCAATGGCGAAATGCTTTATGGTCTGATCGGCAGTTATCAAATCACAGATCAATTTGCGGCGCGCCTGGGGTATGAAACGCAAGATGAAAGCGATGTTTATGGCGGCGGCTTTGATACCGTAGGCTTAGGCGGTACATACTCGACAGGGCCTTGGGCATTCACTGCCGACTATTACAATGTTGAGCGCGATAGCCAGGATAATAGCAATGCCTGGGCCGCAGGCACTTATTATAAAGTCTCCTCAGCGTTTGATGTATTTGTAGAAGTCGCCGATGGCGATGCGCCTAGCGTTAACCGAGGTACTACCTTGGGCGAGCTGACCGACAACGTGTATTGGTTAACCGGGGCTCGTTACTTGTTCTAAACAATCATTAAATTCAGAGATAGTAAATTCAAGTTTAAAACGCCTTGCATTTTGTAAGGCGTTTTCCTATTTAATTGGCATCTAGCCTGTTTTATTAAGCATCATTGCAATGCTTCTTAATTAGCATTACGTGTATAGGTTTTTGTGTTGCCATAATGAAGATAAGTATTTCAAGAGATTCATTGCTTAGTAATGGGCCAAATGTAAACAAGAGCATAGGCTCGTTAGTAAGTCACCCCTAAATAGAAAATCGTGGTGGCTTATTGGTATGGAGACTCACTCGCGAATCCCCTACAATGGCGGCTGGCTTTTTTACAGTAGGGGTTTGGCCAGCTTTCATCCCGCAAAAGGATAGGGCAAGGGAATGCGCCCGTATTAATCCCTGGGCGGTAGCGTGCCTTTTTTCTGGAATTATCACTATGTCAAATACCTCTTTATCGATGGCACGGCCGGCTCGTATGCTGCTGGTCGCGTTTAGCGTTGCCGTGATTAGCGGTTGCGCTACCTACCCGAACGGCACTCAGCAGCAAGCGCAATACGTACTAAATAATGACCCTGCCAAGCTATTGAACGATGACACCCTGAATGGCTTTCTTTCTCAGGCACCTGCCGGTTCCGTGATTAACCTGGCCACAAGCCCCTGGGGCAATAACGTTGAAGTCGTCGCCGATGCATCGTACCTGGCGGCGAGCGGTCGTGAATGCCGAAAACTGCGGGTTGTAGAAGCAGGCAGTAGCGCTCGTTCAGCATTAGTATGCGAAACACCTAACGGCTGGGTGAATCAACGTGCCATTACCCAAACGGATACTCCATTACAAGGGCGCTATTAATGAACGTTTCACGCCTATTTAAGCGATTTTCACCCAAGCGCCCTTTAGCTATTCTATCTTTTGCCTTACTTGGCAGTGCGTTAAGCAGTGCTAGCTGGGCGCAAAGCATTAGCCTACCTAATACCATTCTGCCTGAAGACCAGGCCCGCGCTCAGCAAGAGCAGGTCAACGATACGCCCAGAGCCGACTGGCGCAGCGGCACCTATGGCCCCGTGTCAGCGCCCATGCAAAACCCGGATGCATTGCCGCCGTTTGGCGCCAACTTGTTTACAGGTGGGTTTCGTGGCGCGATGGGCGATGGCCTTAACTCTGATTACCAAGTGAAACCGGGCGATCAGGTAACCGTACGCGCCTGGGGCGCGTTTGAGTTTGACCGCGTACTCCCGGTAGACGCCCAAGGCAATATTTTTATACCCGGTTCAGGCCCGCTTAACATTGAAGGTCAAAATAGCCAGCAGGTAGATAACAGCGTGCGCCGCGCGATTACCTCGGTGTATCCGGACAACGTAGAGGTTTACACCAATCTGCAGGGCGTTCAGCCCGTGGCCGTATTTGTAACCGGCTATGTGGATAGCCCCGGCCGTTACGCTGGCACCCCCAATGACTCCCTGCTGTATTTCCTCGACCAGGCGGGCGGTATTGACCAGGACCTGGGCAGCTACCGCCAAATTCGCGTAATGCGTAATGAGCGCAGCGTAGCCACCGTCGACCTCTACGACTTCCTGATAAACGGCACCATTGCCCGCCCGCAGTTCCAGGATGGCGACACCATTGTGGTCGAAGAACGCGGCCCCGCGATTGCGGTGGGTGGCGATGTCCATCGTGAACACCGTTACGAGCTATTGGGCAACCAGTTAAGCGGTGCCGAGCTTGTTAATCTGGCGCGATTAAAAAGTGGGGTTTCTCATGTGTTGCTGCGTGGCAACCGAGAAAGCGGCCCCATTGCACAATATTTCCCGATCGACATGTTCTATGGCCAGACCGTTCGCAGCGGTGATGAAGTCATGTTCAGCGCCGACCAGCGCAGCGAAACCATCGTGGTCGAAGTGGAAGGCAGTTACTATGGCCCATCGCGTTATGCGCTACCGCGCAATGCGCGCTTAAGCGAACTGCTGGATGCGATAGCCGTACCGGAGCGCATGACAGCGGTAGAGAGTATTTCCCTGCAGCGCGAAAGCGTAAAAGAACAGCAGCAGCAGTCCATGGAAGATAGCCTGCGCCGTTTGGAAACCACCTACCTAAGCGCCCCCTCTAGCACCAATGAAGAAGCCCAGGTGCGTGCTCAAGAAGCCGAGCTAATTCAAAACTTTGTTGAGCGTGCCCGCGAGCTTGAGCCCAGCGGGCGGATGGTCGTGGCGTACGATGGCCGAATTTCGGATATTCGTTTGCAAGACGGCGATGTGATCACCATTCCTGAAATTAGCGACTCAATGCTGATAAGCGGCGAAGTGCTAGTGCCCCAAGCCGCCGTATATCGCCCGGGCATGAACGTGATCGACTATATCGAAAGCGCCGGGGGCTTCACCCAGCGGGCTGATGAAGACCACATTCTGATCGTTCGTCAAAACGGTGCGGTAGAAAACGCCCGCAAGGTAAACCTGCGCCCAGGCGATGAGATCCTCGTCATGCCCGCCGCGCCTACGCACAACCTGCAGCTAGCCGCCACACTCACGCAGATCCTTTATCAAGTAGCCGTTGCCACCCGTGTAGCCGTTGATTTGTAGTGAATGGTGAATAGTTAGTGGTGAGTGGTGAGTAGTGAATGGTAAGTGCGGGGCCTTGTAGCGCGTGGTAACGAGCGCAGCGAGGCACCCGCGGGTGGGCGGCGCTAGCCGCCCCAAACCTGCATAAGTAACAAACGTAGGACACACCAATGGCCGATAACCCAACGGCACCCCGTGGCGCCCGTTCGCCCTGGCAAGTAACCCGCAGCGTGTGGTACGCCATGTTTATGCGCGAAGCCATCTCGCGCACCATGGCCGACCGCATGGGCTGGTTCTGGATGATTTTTGAACCGGTGGCCTTTGTAGCCATTATGGTGGGCGTTCGAAGTTTTATTCGTGGTGATCGACTAGTCGTCAACGCAGAATTTATTCCCTGGCTTATTGCAGGATTGATGGGGTTTTTTCTAGTGCGAGAAGGAATGATGCTGGGCATGGGAGCGATAAATGCCAATAAAGCACTTTTTGCCTATCGCCAGGTTCAGCCTGTAGACCCCGTACTTACGCGTAACTTCCTGGAAGGCATGTTGCGCACGTTCGTCTTTCTGATCTTTATCGTGGGTGGATTGATGCTCGGCCAGGATATGTACCCAGATAATGCTATTCGCGTTATGGCGGCCTGGTTTTCACTCTGGAGTCTGGGGCTGGGGTTAGGGCTCTTCACGTCCGTGGCTGCTACATTGGTACCGGAGGTGGGCAAAGTAATAAGAATGCTTTCCATACCTTTGCTTATTTTGTCGGGGGTTATTCTTCCGTTAAACAGTTTGCCGCACTGGTTACTTGAGTACCTGATGCTAAACCCCATTCCTCATGGGCTAGAAACGCTGCGCCTTGGGTTCTTTGAAAACTACCATGTGGTACCGGGTACCGATATGCTCTATTTCTGGCTATTTACGCTCTCGCTCATCGCCCTGGGGCTTATTATGCACCTGCGCTTTATTGACCGGTTAAAGGCAAGCTAAATCATGCAAGGTTCACTCTCTCGTTTTGTTAAGAAATCGCCACACTGGACGCTGGCCTTTATTGCGATTATTTTGGTCTCCTTTTACTGGTTTATTTGGGCACAAGACCGCTATGTATCTCGCGCGACGGTTGTACTGGATAGCCCTCAAGTGGCCACGCCGGAATTCAGTCTCTCTTCACTAATGGGCAGCGGTGGCGGCGGCAACACTCACGACCTACTGCTGCTGCGTGAGCACCTGCTTTCCGTGGATATGCTACGCCGCCTGGATGACTCGCTCGGCTTTCGCGAACACTACAGCGAGCACGGCGATATCTTCGCCACGCTATGGAACGCCGACGCCCCCATAGAAGAGCTGCACAAATACTACCTGCGCCGGGTCAACATCGAGCTGGATGAGTACGCTGGCGTACTCAATGTTGAGGTGCAAGGCTATACACCTGAGTTTGCCCACGATATGGCCCAAATGCTGTTGGAAGCTGGCGAAGACCATATGAACCAGATGGGCCACCGATTGGCAGATGAACAAGTACGCTTTCTGGAACAGCAGATGGTCCGTTTGGAAGAGCGCTTTCGCGAGACGCGCGCCGAGCTGCTTGATTTCCAGAACGAGTATGGCCTGATATCTCCAACCGCTACAGTGGAAAGCCTTAACCAGGTAGTGGCCACGCTGGAAGGGGACTTGGCCCGCCTGCAAGCCCAGCGCGATGCACTCGCAAGCTTTCAGAGTTCGCAATCCGCTGAGCTGCGCCAGGTAGAGCGCAATATCACCGCGCTGCGCGATCAAATCAGCGAGCAAAGCGAACGCCTAGCTCAAGCAGCAGGCGGCGCCCTAAACCGCGTCTCCGCTGAATATGAAACGTTGGAGCTTCAGGCCCAGTTTGCCCAGGAAACCTACTCCAGCGCCCTGGCATCTCTCGAAAACACCCGGTTGGAAGCCGCCCGCCAACTCAAACAGGTAAGCGTGCTGCAAAGCCCGCTCTATCCCGAGTACCCCACAGAGCCCAATCGGCTTTATAACAGCAGTGTCTTTGCCATCATCACCATCTTCCTCGCCTTTATCTTCAGCATGATATTGATGATCGTGAAAGATCACCGAGACTAAAAGTGGTGAGTGGTGAGTGGTGAGTGGTGAGTGGTGAGTGGTGAGTGGTGAGGTTTTGTAGCGCGTGGTAACGAATTCGCGAGGAACGAGCGAATGAGGCACCCGCGAAAGGCGGCTGCGAAGCCGCCCTGGCCGCGCCACAAAACCGATGTTTATGCACTCCGCCGCCCAACGCGGTATGACACGCTGTACCGCTTAACTCAAGCCAGCTACATGCTTAGCCCTAGACGAATGACCATCCAAACTAACGATGTAGCCTGAAATATGTACAGCCACCGCTTCAATATAGATATTCATATTACCCGTCATGCCAGAGAGCGTATGGCTAGTAGAAACATTACAGAAAGCGAGCTGCTAGAATTGATAGAACAGGGTACAGAAAAGTACAAAGACGATATCCGGTTTTGGATAGCAAGACATTTCGAAAATCGTCAAGACAACCTTTTATCTGTCGCAGCAGTTCTAGAAGAAAAATTAGTAGTCAAAACTGTTATGCATCACTTTGAGTGGGAGAATGAGTAATGCGAACTACTTATGATGAAGCAGATGACATTCTCGTTCTGCACCTATCAGAAAAACGGACCGTGAAAGAGGTTTCCCAAGACTGGAATACGCATATTAGTTACGCTGAAGACGGCACGATTACAGAGATCGTCATTCTTGAAGCTTCTAAGCAAGGAGCATGGCCGCTTTTGAAAAGCTATGCCGCGTAACTCAATCCTTACGCGCTGCTATCGCGCGGGGTGTCCGTAGTAGTTAAGTCTCTTATCATAAGACTGGACTTACGCCGCGCTACGAAATTATTCACACAAACGATTGGGTCTGTGTACTTGTAGCGCGTGGTAACGAATTTGCGAGGAACGAGCGAATGAGGCACCCGCGGGAGAAGACGCGCAGCGGCTTCCAGATACGGCCACGTAACTGATCAAAACGAAGGAGCTTCATGCTCAATATTCTCCACCATGGCGGCGCTACCGGTGTTACAGGCAGCTGTCACCAGCTGATACTCAACAGCGAGCATTCACTCCTTATCGATTGCGGCCTTTTCCAAGGCGAAGACGCCGCCAAAGACAGCTTCGAACAGCTACAAATCGAATTTGATATCGCAACGGTTAAAGCCCTGGTCATCACCCACGTGCATATTGACCACGTAGGGCGGTTACCGTATTTGCTGGCGGCGGGTTTTAAAGGGCCGATTATTTGCTCCGAGCCTTCTGCCAAACTACTGCCGCTGGTCATTGAAGACGCGCTTAAAATTGGCTTTACCCGCAATGCTGATCTTATAAACCGTTTCCAGGCCCAACTTGAATCGCAGATTGTTAGCGTGCCCTATGGCAAATGGCACAGCGTTGTTAATGATCCTATCGGCACAACACACATAAAACTTAAGCGGGCAGGGCACATTTTAGGTTCTTGCTACGTTGAAGTGGCTTATCAGGATGCCGCAACCCGTGAAAAAGAGCGTGTAGTATTTTCTGGCGACCTGGGTGCCCCTCATGCACCACTGTTACCTGCACCACAATCGCCATATGGTTGCGATCAGCTAGTGCTGGAAAGCACTTACGGTAATCGCACTCACCCTGACCGCCGCCAGCGCCAATCAGTATTAAAGAATGCGATAGAACAAGCGCTCGCTAATGGCGGCACCGTGATGGTGCCCGCATTTAGCATTGGCCGTACCCAAGAATTGCTTTACGAGCTTGAAGGTATTATTGCCGGTGCTAAAAGAAGCCAGTGGAAAGACCTAGAAATTATTGTCGATTCACCGCTAGCCGCACGCTTTACCAAGGTTTACCGCGAGCTAAAACCTTACTGGGATAAAGAAGCCCAGGCCCGCCTACGTAGCGGTCGCCACCCGCTCAACTTCGCCAATCTCTACACAGTAGATAGCCACGTAGAGCATGAGCAAACGGTTGAGTACTTAGCCAAAACGGGCAGGCCCGCCATTGTCATTGCCGCCAGCGGTATGTGTGCAGGCGGGCGCATTATGAACTACCTAAAAGCCATGCTAAGCGACGCCCGCCATCAAGTGCTGTTTGTAGGTTACCAAGGCGCAGGCACCCCAGGTCGCGATATTCAGCAATACGGCCCAAAAGGCGGCTGGGTGGAAATCGACGGCGAACGCATAGACATTAAAGCCGGAGTTACCTCCGTTAGCGGTTACTCCGCCCATGCCGATCAGCAAGATTTACTCAACTTTGTAAAACGCATGCACCGCTGGCCCCACACCATACGCTTGGTACACGGCGATCAAGGTGCTCGTGAAGCGCTCAAGAGTGAGCTAGAAGCGCTATATGCACGTAAAGGCAAAGACGTGGAAGTGGTTAGTAGTGAATGGTGAGTAGTGAGTAGTGAGTAGTGAATGGTGAGTGGAGGGGGGATGAGGAAGCATCAAGAGTTGCGTGTATGGCAGCAGGTGATGGATCTGGTTGAACAGGTCTACGGTATAACCAAACTATTCCCAGACGACGAGCGCTATGGGCTCATCAGCCAAATGCGCCGCTGCGCTGTTTCTGTTCCCAGCAATATTGCAGAAGGTGCAGCTAGAGGAAGCACACAAGAATTCATTCGTTTTCTCTATATATCTCAAGGCTCTTTCAGTGAACTAGAAACCCAATTACTTATCGCTCAGCGCCTTAAATATTTAGAAAATATATCAGTCACGTTATCAGCAATTAACCAAGCCTCAGCCCAGCTAGGCGGCCTGATCAAACATTTAAAGAGTCGGTGATAATGATCTATTACACAAAACGTCTATTCACCATTTACCACTCACTATTCACCACTCACCATTCACCACTCACGAACCCCAAATGATCGAAATCAAGAACCTCTACAAGCGCTACCACAACCACCATGGCAGCGACTGGGTGCTTAAAGATATCAACGTCACTATTCCAACCGGGGTAGGGGTAGGCTTGATCGGTGCCAACGGCGCCGGTAAATCTACACTTTTGCGTCTAATCGCGGGTATGGATTCGCCCGAGCGTGGTGAGGTTATTCGTCATAGCCGCGTCTCATGGCCCATTGGTCTTTCCGGCGGTATGCAGAGTAATATGACAGGTCGCCAAAATGCTAAGTTTGTAGCTCGCGTACAGGGTAGTAGCCCTAAAGAAGTTCAGCGTGTTATTAATTTTGTAGAGGATTTCGCTGAAATAGGTCAAGCCTTCGACGAACCTATTCGTACTTATTCCTCGGGTATGCGCTCGCGCATATCTTTTGGCTTATCGCTGGCATTCGATTTTGATGTCTATATTTCCGATGAAGCCACTGCTGTTGGCGACCGCGCGTTTAAAGCGAAAGCCAAAGCGCTTTTTGAATCTAAAATTGGCAAAGCCTCTTTAATTATGGTGTCTCACTCGGAAGGCATCTTAAAAGATCTTTGCCAGGCTGGTTTGTATCTCAAGGAGGGCAGTGCTTACTGGTATGACGATATCAACGAAGCGATAGCTGCCTATCACGCCGATGTCGATGCCAAGAAAAAAGCCGGTGAAAGCGACTTACCCAGTGATGTAAATGGTGCACGGCGCTACCTGGCGGAATGCCATCAGATTTTGAAAGGCGCCCAAGCTACCTTGAACGACTTGGTGGAAGAGGACGCGCCCAAGGAACAAATTAAAGCCGCCAGGCAGGAAGTACACACTGCTGGCGCCGCCGCAAAAGAAGCACGCCTGCACATAGAGGCGTTGGAAGAAAAACAGCGCAACGCCAAGCAGAAGCCAGCTTAAGCCACACACCGAACGCCACTGTTTAATAAGCGCGAAGTAAATGAAAAATATGGATATAAAAACTTTTTTAATCACCGGCGGCGCTGGTTTTATTGGCTCTGCAGTGGTGCGTGAACTGATTCAAAATACTCAACACAATGTTATCAATATAGATAAGCTTACCTATGCCGGTAATTTGGAATCGCTTGCCAGTGTTGAAAACAGTGACCGCTATACCTTCGAGCAAGCTGATATTTGCGATGCGCAGGCCATGCAGCGGCTATTTGAGACGTATCAGCCTGATGTTGTGATGCACTTGGCAGCAGAAAGCCATGTAGACCGCTCTATCGATGGCCCCGCCGAGTTTATCCAAACCAACGTGGTAGGCACCGCCGTGCTGCTGGAAGCCGCCCGCGCTTACTGGAAAAGCCTTCAGCAGCAAGATGCCCCAAAAGCCGAAGCGTTCCGCTTCCATCATATCAGTACCGATGAAGTGTATGGCGACCTGGCTGAGAATGAAGCGCTAGTAGTAAAAAGTCAGGAAAACGCCTCACCACTTACTACTCACCATTCACTATTCACCGAACAAACCCCTTACGCGCCCAGTTCACCTTACTCAGCAAGTAAAGCCAGCTCTGACCATTTAGTACGCGCATGGCAGCGCACCTACGGCCTGCCCACATTAGTGACTAACTGCTCCAACAACTACGGCCCGTACCACTTCCCTGAAAAGCTCATCCCGCTGATGATCCTCAATGCCCTGGCAGGCAAGCCCCTGCCGGTATACGGCGACGGCCAGCAAATCCGCGATTGGCTTTTTGTTGAAGACCACGCCCGCGCGCTTATTAAAGTAGCCACGGAAGGTAAAGTAGGCGAAACCTACAACATCGGCGGCCACAACGAGCAAACGAATTTGCACGTAGTGGAAACCATCTGTGAAATCCTGGACGAACTGGTGCCCCTAAAAGCAGACGAGGACGTTCAAGCTTCATCGCCCACCATTCACCATTCACCATTCACCACTTACAAACAACTAATAACCTTCGTTACCGACCGCCCAGGGCACGACGTACGCTACGCCATCGACGCTAGCAAGATCGAACACGAACTCGGCTGGGTGCCACAAGAAACGTTTGAGACCGGCCTACGCAAAACCGTGCAGTGGTACCTAGTCAACGAAACCTGGTGGAAACGCGTACAAGACGGCAGCTACCAAGGCCAACGCTTAGGCAGCCTATAAACCAGTAACGTATGCGGAAGGCTGTATGGAGCTGGCGCACCATACCCGCCTGTGGCAAAACCCAGGCGGCTGGCGCCGCCCCCGCGGGTGCCTCCACCGCTCGTTCCTCGCGCTTACGTTACACCGCGCTACGAAAAGGCACATATCAGGTTTTGTAGCGCGGCGTAAGCGTTAGCGCACCCGCGGGATAGCTTGAAGCGGGGCACCAAAAAGGATTTACCCATGAATATCTTCATCACTGGTGGCAACGGCCAGGTAGGCTTCGAGCTTCAACGCCAATTTTCACTATTCGGCAACATTCTGGCACCCACGCGTCATGAGCTTGATCTCAACGATTCCCAAGCCGTCGATACATACCTTGCCAAGCACAAGCCAGCGTTAATCCTCAACGCCGCTGCCTACACAGCCGTCGATAAAGCCGAAAGCGAACCCGAGCAGGCAAGGCGCCTAAACGCAGAGCTACCCGCGCAATTGGCCCAATACGCCGCCCAGCAAGATATTACCCTGGTGCATTACTCAAGCGACTACGTATACCCCGGCAACGGCGAAACGCCATGGCAAGAAGACAGCCCCACTGGCCCACTAAGCATCTATGGCCAAACCAAGCTGGAAGGGGATAACGCCATCACTGAAAGCGGCGCCAACCACCTGATTTTTCGTACCAGCTGGGTATACGCCGCACGCGGCAATAACTTCATGAAAACCATGCTACGCCTGGGCCGCGAGCGCGAAGCATTAAGCATCGTAAATGACCAAATAGGCGCGCCCACCCCAGCACGCCTAATCGCCCAAGTAACCGCTTTAGCATTTACACACCACAATTCACCACTCACCACTCACCACTCACGATTCACCACTCACATACCACAAGGCATCTACCACTTGGCGCCGCAGGGTGAAACCAGCTGGCACGGCTTTGCATGTGAAATTTTCAAACAGGCCAGTGAGGCTAACGAACAGCTAGCGATCACAACAGATAATACTGTTGGCATACCCACCATAGAGTATCCAACACCTGCAACGCGTCCGCTCAATTCACGTATGTGCCTGGTGAAACTTGAAGCGGCTCTCGGGGTCATACTACCCACTTGGCAACAACAGCTAGCACTAACGCTACGCGAATACTGTGAAGAGTGAAGGATAAATGAGTAGGGTGTCGATGCCCTTACGCCTCACTACTAACGCTTTACACAGAAATACTCACGGATGACTAATATGAACTCCTCACACTTCACAGCTAACCCTTCACAAAGAAAGGGCATCATCCTGGCCGGCGGTTCCGGCACGCGCCTGCACCCCATTACCCGCGGTGTATCCAAACAGCTGTTACCCGTTTACGACAAACCGATGATCTATTATCCGATCTCGGTATTAATGTTAGCTGGCATCCGCGAAATTCTGATTATCTCTACGCCAGAAGACCTGCCTCAATATCAAAACCTGCTGGGTAGTGGTGAAGACTTCGGCCTGCATTTTGAATATGCCGAACAACCCACCCCCGATGGCTTGGCACAAGCATTCATCATTGGTGAAGAATTTATAGGCAATAGCCCAGTTTGTTTAGTACTAGGCGATAATATCTTTCACGGCCAGCACTTTTCTGAGCAGCTAAAACGCGCCAGTGAACAGCCCAGCGGTGCCACGGTGTTTGGCTATTTGGTTAAAGACCCAGAACGCTTCGGCGTCGTGGAATTTAATGAAGCGGGTAAGGCCATCTCGATCGAAGAGAAACCTAAAAAGCCCAAGTCAGCCTATGCCGTCACAGGCCTTTATTTCTACGATAACGATGTCGTTAAAATAGCTAAAGCGGTTGAACCCTCCGAGCGGGGGGAGCTGGAAATCACCAGCGTTAACAACGCTTATCTTCAACAGGATAATTTGCGTGTTGAACGCCTGGGCCGAGGCTTCGCCTGGCTGGATACCGGCACCCACGATAGCCTGCTGGAAGCCAGCCAATACGTGCAAACCATAGAACACCGCCAAGGCCTCAAGATCGCCTGCCTGGAAGAAATCGCCTGGCAAAATGGCTGGATCAGCGATGAGCGATTGGCAACGCTCGCCAAGCCGCTAGCCAAGACCCAATACGGCCAATATCTCCAGCGGCTGCTTAAGCAGAAACCTAAAAAGTAGGTTTGATAAGCAAATTAACGGGCCACGGAAGTCACAGAAAACACGGACCAACCATTTGTTTTTTTCCGTGCTTTCAGTGAGTGTCCGTGGCGAAAAGGAATAACAATGCACTATCAGCAACTCGCCATTCCCGATGTCGTGCTTCTCACTCCAAAAGTCTTTGGTGATGAGCGCGGCTTCTTCATGGAAACCTTCCGCCAAAATGAATTTGAAGACCACTGCGGTAACTACCAATTTGTGCAGGATAACCACAGCAAATCGGCCCAGGGCATTTTGCGCGGCCTGCATTACCAGTTAAGCCAGCCCCAGGGCAAATTGGTGCGCGTTACGCGTGGCGAAGTGTTCGATGTAGCGGTAGATATGCGTAAAAGCTCGTCCACCTTTGGTCAGTGGGTAGGCGTCACGCTAAGTGAAGAAAACAAGCAGATGCTTTGGGTGCCTCCCGGTTTTGCACATGGCTTCTACGTTACGAGTGACGAAGCCGAGTTCCAATATAAATGCACCGACTATTACGCTCCAGGTGACGAGGTTTCGCTTCGCTGGGACGACCCCGAACTGGATATCAATTGGCCGATTAATCAAGCGCCCCAGCTTTCTGGAAAAGACCAGCAAGGCGTTGCGTTCACTGATGCACCCACCTTTAACTAGTAAATTCGGCAATTTTCCAGCTTGCTTTTGCGTAGAGCAAGCGCGTGAAGAGTGGTAACTCAAGACAATGAATATTACGATTTTTGGAACCGGCTACGTTGGCTTGGTAACGGGCACGTGCTTAGCGGATGCGGGGCATCATGTCATGTGTGTCGATGTCGATAAAGCCAAAATCGACCGGCTTAACGAAGGTATTATCCCCATCTTCGAGCCGGGCCTGGAACAGATGGTACGTCAGAATGTAGAAAGCGCTCGCTTGTCTTTCACCACACAAAGCGAGGAAGCAGTACGTTTTGGAACGCTTCAGTTTATTGCTGTGGGTACACCGCCCGGGGAAGATGGCAGTGCCGACTTGCAATATGTGCTGCAGGTAGCTGAAACCATCGGCCATCACATGGATGACTACAAGGTCATCATTAACAAATCGACAGTCCCTGTAGGCACGGCTGAAAAAGTGCAAGCCAAGATAGCGAAAACCCTTCAAGAGCGAGGGATCGAGCTGGATTACGATGTTTGCTCCAACCCTGAGTTTCTTAAGGAAGGGGCTGCCATTGAAGACTTTACGCGTGGCGCCCGCATTGTGGTGGGTACCCACAGTGAAAAAGCCATCAAGCTAATGCGTGAATGCTATGCCCCCTACAACCGTAACCGTGAAAAGATCATGGTTATGGATGTACGCAGCGCTGAGTTAACTAAATACGCCGCTAACGCCATGTTAGCCACCAAAATCAGTTTTATGAACGAAATGGCCAATTTAGCCGAGCGCTTAGGGGCGGATATTGAGCAGGTGCGCCAAGGCATTGGCTCTGACCCCCGTATTGGGTATCACTTTATTTACCCAGGCTGCGGCTATGGCGGTTCCTGCTTTCCTAAGGATGTACAAGCCTTAAGCCGTACCGCTCAGCAAGTAGGCTACAGGGCTGAGATGTTAGAAGCCGTAGAAGCTATTAATGAACGGCAGAAACACACCTTGTTTGAAAAACTGAGCAAAGCATTTAATGGCGAGCTTAAAGGGAAAAAAATTGGCGTATGGGGCTTAGCCTTCAAACCGAATACTGACGATATGCGCGAAGCGCCTAGCCGAGTGTTAATGGAATCGTTGTGGGAAGCTGGTGCACAAGTGTATGCCTACGACCCTGAAGCCATGACTGAAACACGCCATATTTATGGCAATCGTGATGATTTAAAGTTATGTGAGCGCATGGAAGACGCTGTTGCGGGCGCTGATGCCTTGGTGATTTGCACTGAATGGAAACAGTTTAGGGCAGTTAACCTAGCGTGGATAGCCAGTCAACTAAAAGGCGGCGTAGTCATTGACGGGCGCAATCTTTACAGCCCCAAAGATGCCAAAGCAGTAAATCTACGCTACATCTCGGTAGGTCGTATGTGACAAGAGCCGTTGGGGAGCGCACTTTTTTAGCGAAACTCTCTCAAACTATGAAACACGTTAAGAACATTCAAATGGCTAAATAGTCGCGGAAAACACCATCATAGCAATGTGCAGGTTTTGTTTTTGAAAATTGCGTGGGTGTCTGTCGTTAATAGTCTGCAAAAATGTCATTAAAATTTAAGCAAGGAGTTTTCATTTTATGCCGCAGGTAATTTATCTGGGCTTGCAAGCCTTCGCGCACGAGCCGCATCAGTTATTTCCATCTGCGGAAAACCCGCTGGCATTGGACACACTTCCAGCAAGCGAAGAAAGCACAGCGCTAGATCATACTGGGCCGATACTGCTGCCTGAGATAGACCAGGGAAGCCAAAACATTCTTCGCCAATGGTTGGGGCAGGATACCCAGCGTGAACTGACGATTGCCTGGCCGCATCCTCAAATGTGGTTAGCGGCTCGTTTAGCGCAGGGGGCTGATCCCGAGCAAGCATTAGATGAATGGCAGCAACAAGGCAAAACGCTCCTGAGTCTTTTCCGTTCAGTACGACGCCAGCTTAGTTTAGTTAGCTATGCGCCAGGCAGCACGCTAGAAAAATTGACGATGTCGGAAGTTACTGACCGCCTGCCGCCGGTATACCAACTAGCGGCTGCTCAATTGATAAGTCAAAATCTTACCGTGAATGAAGTCTATGACTATCTTAGGGCTAGCAGTCAGGTAAGCTCTACCGAGCAGCAAAGTACCGTGTCATTAGTGGCAGCGGTTCTTGAAAATTATTGCACGCTACAATCGGCACAGATGGGTAGCCGTCAACACCGTGAGCAGTTACAACATGCTAATGCTGGCCTTGATCGTCAGCAGCACGATATTGCCCGTTTGAAAGGAGAGCTAACAGCAGCGCGTGAAGAGTACGCCTTAGTAATTCAACAGCTTCAGAGTGCGCAGGAAGCACTGAGCGAGCGTGTTGATGAGCAAAAAGCGCACAACGAAAAGTTTAGTGCAGAAAGCGCAAAAAGCCTTGAGCAGGCGAAACAGAATGCTGAAAAGCTGCAGAAAGAAAATGCTCAGATGGTTACGCAAAGTGAGGCTGACAAGCAACGGTACTCTAAGTTGGAGCAAGACTACGCCGCTGCCAAAAAAGCTCAGCTAACACTACAGCAAGAAAAAGAAACTCTCGACAAAGCCTTGAAAGCAGAGCAGGGTACGCAGCAAGTAAACCACCAGGCACTGGCCAAAGCACAAAAAGAAAACGCTTGGCTGTTGGATACCTTGCAGCAAGCTCAACAGGCATATGAAGTATTGGACCAAGAATACCAAGCGCTTGGTCAGCGTAAAAACAGCGAGATTTCCCAGCAGCAGCGCTTGATAGATGCCCAGCAACAGAATCTTGACAATATCATTACCAAGCTCGAACGACGCGTAGCTGAATTACACAAGGTACAAGAGCAATTAGATAAGAGCACCCTTGATCAAACTGCTTTGCGTAAGCAGCTAGAGAAAAGCACTCTTGATGAAGCGCATTGGCGTAGGCAAAACGAAAAGCGCCAAAAAGAGCTAAACGTATTGCGTACAGATAGCCAACAACACATTCAACATCTCGAACGCCTGGTACAGTGGCTGCGAGTGCACGCTCAACGCCATGCAGCAGCAGCTTATCGTAACAGCCGCAGTTATAAAAAGGCACTTCCCAGACAGGTCGCCATGCTAGAAGCCAGTCCATTCTTTGACGCTGAGTGGTACCTCGAAAGCTACCCGGACGTTGCCCAATCGGGAATTAATCCCGCAGAACACTTTATCAAGTTCGGCGCTATAGATGGCCGTCATGCAGGCCCTTTATTCAGCACTGCGTTTTATCTTACTCACTATGAGGATGTCGCTGCATCCGGTCAGCACCCCTTACTGCATTATCTGCACTACGGTATGGCAGAACAGCGCCAAACGCATCTGTTACAACATCAGTTACCCGCACCAGCAAAGGGGGCTGACGTATGAGTCAAGATATCGGCCTGCTAGTGCATATTGGTCCGCTACGTGAAGAGAGCGAAACATTAATTAAAGATGTCAAACGGACCACGCTACTGGCATTACTTTCACCTATGCCTGCGCGCCAACAATCAGTATCTCAATCCGTACCCGCTTTACATGCTGCAGACCAATCGATAACGCCAGCCGGTGGCGAGGCGATATGTTACACCTATAATCTTAAAGACTTTAATAGCCTGGCCCCTGCTAATGAGCTAACTAGCCTTTATCCAGGGCTTAACGAAGCTTGCCAACAGCCCATTGATACCCAAACGTTACCACAAGCGTTGGAACAGGCTGGGCTAAGCCAGGCTGTATTAACCCATCTGGTTATCGAACAGCCGGAAATTGCCCTTAGCCTGCTGCAGTCATTCGAGCAAAACGCTTTGCTTGAGAAGTTGACCCATCTTTGGATACGTACTAGCCCGCTGGTACTTTATGACGGCATGACTACAAACGACGAACTGTCTCAATGGTGTGAGCAGCATGGTTTTGAAGTAATGGCAGGTCATGTGGATGATCCCGATTTCTTCCTTCTCGGCTTTACCCGTAGCCCGTTATATAGCCGTTTGAAAGATACCCAGACACAATTGGCTACACTTAACACTCAGTTCAACCAGCTAACTGCAGAGCGCGACGCACTGAAGAAGCAGCTTAACCAGGCGACCAAAGCTAGCCAGCAGCAGGTTGAAGAGAGCGCCGAGCAAATTAAGACTCTGCGAGTGGATTTAGAAGCTCAGCAAGCTCAGGCAGCAAATCTTCAAGAAAAGCTCGCGTCTAGCGACGAAGAACGCGATAACTACCAGCGTTACTTTACGAACCGCAAAAAACAGCATGAGGAAGCAGAAAAAAAGCTGGCCGACGCACAGCAAATGCTTAGTGAAAAAGACACGACCATTACCCGCCTCAGTGAACAGCTAGCCGCGTTACAGCAAAGTACTGAGCGTTTTGAACAGTTGGAAAGCAAATTGGAATCGCTGTTTGGTGAACAGCGAGGCTACATTCAGCAAACCACCAGCGCCTTGGGCCAACACGTTACCCGTAGCGCTCGGCAACAACGTGATGAGCAGGCGCTGACGCATTATTTGCAACATGGCCAACGCCCCGTTAGCCCACATCTTGCACCTGGCTATGCTATGGCTCTATTAGAGCATTATGATAACCAACACCATGATGTAGTGGTGATTTTCGGCAGCCAGGACACCACAGAGCTACTAGCGCAAAGCATTATCAACTCCCGATCAGACCAGCCGCGGCTAACCCAGCAAAACAGTCAGCATCAGGAAGCACACAATGGAGTGACGCTTTCCCATGATGACTTGCCGCAAACGATTGTCAGTGTTCAGCATCAGAAGACAGCTAGCGATGAGCTTAAAAAGCGCTTGGATAACAAGCAGCTTAGTCATGCTGTGAATGTGGTATACGCTCCCTGGATAGAGTGCCAGGCCAATGGTCAGACGGCACTGTTTTACGCAGCAGAAGCTACGCTGCAACGCCTTAATCAATGGCTGCCGGAAAATGCCCGCATACTGGTGATTGTCGGAGATACCCTGGCCACGGCAGGCCACAGCCGAGAAATTGCCTTACCGTTACTGCTGCAACAGCTGCCTACTCAGCAACTGGATATCATTTTAGAAGGTAACCATTGCCCGCAGGAAAGAGACTTGATCAACCGTTGGGAAGCTTTACTTGAAACCCGGCAACGCACTGCCCAGTGGCTAAAACTGGCCAACACTTACAGCCTCAGGCTTGAGTAACAAGACAATTCGCAACCTCCTGCAAACTGACCACTCATTCTTTACGAGCCAACATCATGGAAAAAGATCTTGTTAAGCGTGCACATGGCGCCTTTAACCAAGGTGACTACCAAAACGCCATAGCACTTTATCAGCAGGCGGCTTACCAATACGGGCAGCATCTATTCGATGTTAATATAAATATCTGTGAGCAACGGTTACAAAAGCCAAATCAAGTCATCAGTAGCGCCCCTAAAAGCCCTGAATCGATTCCTATCATTCAGCAGCTAGCCGAAACGCAAGAGCTTTTAGAGCATTACTATCGGCGCTGCCAGGAACTGGAATATCGCCTGCAAGATGAAGGCTAAAACGGCAAGCCTAGTGAATTACGAAGCTGTCAACGTGCGGCATTTAAGCCATACATTGCACCGATTAAAAAAGAAGGCAAGAAATGAAAGTACTTACTGTATTCGGTACACGTCCAGAAGCCATTAAAATGGCACCGCTTGCATTGCAGTTAGCAATAGATGAGCGTTTTGAGGCACGTGTTTGCGTTACCGCCCAGCATCGCGAAATGTTAGATCAAGTGCTTGACCTTTTTGAGCTGACACCCGAATACGATTTAAATATTATGAAGCCGGGGCAGGATCTGAACGATGTTACCTGCGGTATTTTGCAGGGCCTCAAATCGGTGCTGGAAGACTTCAAACCCGATATCGTTCTAGTGCATGGCGACACCGCCACCACTTTTGCCACCACGTTAGCTTGTTACTACCAGCAAATCCCGGTAGGGCATGTAGAAGCAGGCCTGCGTACCGGCAATCTTTATTCCCCATGGCCCGAAGAGGGCAATCGTAAACTCACCGGCGCCCTGGCTGCGGTTCACTTTGCCCCCACCTCTACCTCGCAGCAAAATTTGCTCAATGAAGGCATTGATCCGACGACTATTCATGTTACCGGTAATACCGTCATTGATGCGCTTTTGGAAGTAGCCCACAAGCTTGAAACCAATCAAGCGCTGGCGGCTGAGCAGGCCCAGCGGTTCCCTATGCTGGATGAGGGCAAACGTCTGATTCTAGTAACAGGGCACCGCCGTGAAAGTTTTGGCGGCGGGTTCGAGCGCATTTGCCAAGCCTTGGCTGATACCGCCGAACGCCACCCGGACACTCAGATTCTTTATCCGGTACACCTTAATCCCAACGTCCGCGAGCCGGTTAACCGCCTGTTGGCCAAGGTAGATAACGTTTACCTGATTGAACCGCAAGACTACCTGCCGTTTGTGTACCTGATGAACCGTGCCCACATTATTCTTACCGATTCTGGTGGTATTCAGGAAGAAGCGCCTTCACTGGGTAAACCCGTACTGGTAATGCGTGATACCACCGAGCGCCCCGAAGCCGTTGAAGCGGGCACCGTGAAGCTGGTAGGTACAGATGCTGCGGCCATCAGCAGTGAGCTTACTCGCCTACTAAACGATGATGACGCCTATAAGGCTATGAGCTATGCCCACAACCCATACGGGGATGGAAAAGCCTGCCAACGTATTCGAGATATTTTGAGTGAGCGGTAAATAGCCAGCACGCTGGGTGCTGGTGTTTTAGCATCGAGCTATCGTCCCTTACCATTCACCACTTACTATTTACTACCTTTGGGTAAAACATGAAATTCGAAACTATCTCCATGATCGGCCTGGGTTATATTGGCCTACCCACGGCTGCCGTATTCGCTTCACGCAAGCAAAAAGTCATTGGCGTCGATGTTAACCAGCATGCTGTCGATACCATTAATAATGGTGAGATTCATATTGTAGAGCCCGAGTTGGATATCGTGGTGCATGCAGCGGTAACGCAAGGATTTTTGCGTGCCACGATAACGCCTGAACCGGCAGATGCTTTCATGGTGGCGGTACCCACACCGTTTCATACCGATGAAAATGCCCAAAATCACAAGGCGGACTTGAGCTATATTGAAGCCGCTGCCAAATCCATTGCGCCGGTATTGAAAGCGGGTAATTTGGTCGTGCTGGAATCGACCAGCCCAATTGGTGCCACCGAGCAAATGGCGGCATGGCTTGCGGAAGCACGGCCAGACCTCACCTTTCCGCAAACGCACGGTGAAGCATCCGATATCCGTATTGCCCACTGCCCTGAGCGTGTACTGCCCGGCCATGTAATTCGGGAGCTGGTAGAGAACGACCGCGTAATTGGCGGCATGACACCTAAATGCGCTGAAGTCGCTAGTGCACTTTATAAAATCGTAGTAGAAGGCGAGTGCGTAACCACCACCGCCCGCACTGCCGAAATGGCCAAGCTGACCGAAAACAGCTTCCGCGATGTGAACATTGCGTTTGCCAACGAGCTATCCACTATTTGCCATGAACTGGACATCAACGTGTGGGAGCTGATTGCTCTGGCCAACCGCCACCCGCGCGTCAACATTCTCACGCCTGGCGCCGGTGTAGGTGGTCATTGTATTGCCGTAGACCCTTGGTTCATTGTCGATTCTTGCCCTGAACAAGCCAAGATTATCCGTGCCGCCCGTGAAGTTAATGACGCCAAACCCCAATGGGTATTGGGCCGTGTGAAAGAAGCGCTGGAGTACTACCACCAGCAGCACCCGGATGCTAAGCGCAGCGATTTAACCGTTGCCTGCCTGGGTGTAGCCTTCAAGCCAGATATTGACGACCTGCGTGAAAGCCCCGCTTTGGGTATTGCCCAGCAAGTTGCCCAGCTAGGCTGCCGCCTGCAAGTAGTCGAACCTAATATAGAAGCACTGCCTAAAGGGCTTCAAAACACCAATGTTGAATTGAAAACACTGGAAGAAGCGTTAACCCAAGCCGATGTGGTATGTGTGCTGGTTAAGCATAAAACTTTCATTGAGCATGTAGAGCATGTACGCGCTAAAGAAACAGTAATTGATGCAGTAGGCTTGTTAGGTTAGTTAGCGTAGAGAAGTTAGGAGAGGGGGCGGCCCTTCTCCTTACTTTTAACTCTTCTCATTTAAGCATTCATCAAGTACTCCTCTCCACTTAACACTCACGGCCAAATTAAATGGATGACCTGTTACACCACGCTCAACAGCTTGCTAACCTTCCAGCTACGCCTATAATCCAACCGATAGAAGGGCGCGTGGCCTATATTATTAATAAAGGCCATATTGAGTCTAATAGCGATACAGCTCGAAACCAGCAACTGGCGGAAGCGCTCAACCGACACGGTATTGAGGCTCTCTGTATGGTGCGCCCTGGTTGGTCTTGTGATGTGGAAGGTGGAGGTAATAGACAAATAACCCCAGAAGCTAATATAAATGGTGTTCGTTACCTGCATACGACGCTGCATGCTAATATCCTAGAAGATGAGCGCATTGCGTTTGAGGCAATAGTTGAGCAACTGATCAAACTGCTACGTATTTATCGCCCATCGGCAGTGTTAGCACAAACTGAGGGAGTAGGACTAGCAACATGGGTTGCCGCAAAACGCTCAGATATAGCTTTTTATGGTGTGCAAAATCAGGATGAGCAGAAAATTTTACAAAATAGTGCTCAAGATTTTGTAAAGACAAAAACGTTAAAAAATATTGTTATTCCAAATGAAGTGCAACATCAGCCTAGTAAAATTAATAATTTAATATATCAGATATTTCCTCAATTAAGTCCAGCTATAATGCTAAATACAAAATTCAATAGCTTCTATGAAAATACGTCAGTGGAAAAAACAGATTGGTATAGCTCTGCTGTTTTGGGTAAAGAGAGCATTGAAATCCGTGTATCCTCTAATAACCTTATTAAAGAAAAAAAGATAATTGTAAAAATTGTTTTTTTTAATGAAGAAAACTGTGAAGTTGAACCGTCAGTAGGTAGTCTACACCACTCTGATTTATATGGTTGGTTTAAATATTTGTCAGTTTATCAGGGGGACTTAGAGGATGCAGTCAGTGCTGTTAATATTTCAATACCTGAAAAAGCCAAGAGTATTAAAATATGCTTGATAAATTTTGGTAGAGTTGATGTGTCTGGATTGAGGGCAAAAATTGTTTTACATGAAAAGTCTTTAATGAAAAGTGATGCAGATTTAGAAAAAAGTGTTTTCGACTTTATTGCTGAGAATACAAAGCATCAAGTTTTAAGAACTAAAGCACTTATATATGGAGATGTCAGCCCTAATGTTTTAGATGGTTCTTCTATCTGGTTAACTTCAATAGCAAATATCGTTTCTTCTTCTAGAGAAACAATCCTTTTATTAAAAGATGATTTGAAAACTGATAAAGTAATAGCTAATTTAAATCAAAATAATAACTTATGTGTTATACAGCCTAAGGATATTGGCTTCAATGGGCCTCTAAATCAAAAGACAGCGGCAAAAGCACTGTCAATGCTTCACTCCCATTGCCCGCAGGTGACCGCTCTAATAACGAGAGGAGTAGACCTTGGATATGAAATACAAAAAAGAAAAGAATTCACGGGTATTTTTTATCCTTATTTAACCGATTTTTATGAGGTTGGTAGTCAAGGGTTTAAACTAATTGACGCTAAGGTAAAAAAGCTTAAAGAGATTGTGCTTAATGCTAGGTCTGTGCTTTTTCAAACTGAAGAGATTCGTAACAAAATAGAAGATATAGTTGGTTATGAAGTAGATGGAATGAGGCTGCCTCCAACCATTCCAGAAAATATACATACTTTTAGTGAAAATATACAGAAAAGCGATGACTTTATTGACATCGGCTATGCAGGAAAAGTACAGCTAAGGTGGGGAGTTGTTGAACTTATAGAAGAAGTAGAAAAACAGATTGCTAGAGGCAAGAAAATAAGACTACATATTGCAACAGGTAAGATATACGGTAAAGGGAAAGAAGGTGCTGAGTTCGTAAAGAAAATTAATAAATTTTTGGAAAAAGATTTTATAAAGGTTTACAAAGATTTATCGAGAGAAAAAGCGCTTTCTTTTATATCGACAATGGATCTTGTATGGTGTTATAGAGATCCAAATTTGGAAAATTCAACATTAGAGCTATCTACTAAGCTTGTTGAAACTGCAGCTCTTGGTAAGCCCTGTGTCGTTTATGCTTCAACAATAAATAAAAATTTTCTCGGAAAAGATTATCCTTTTTTAATAGAAAACCCTGAAGATATATCAAATATAATTGAGGGTTTAGGTAACTCTAAAAATCAAGTAGAGGAAAAGCTTAAGGTTTTAGCTAATGAAATTACTAAAAATTATACGTTTTCATCTTTACAAGGTCCTATAAATGAAAAACTTGATAAAGATAATAATGAATCTTTAAAAAATAAAAAAATTGTAATATCAGGTCATGATTTAAAGTTTATTTATTGTTATGTAACACATCTGCGACGTCAGGGAGCCGAAGTCGGTATTGATCCTTGGGAATGGGGGGGGCAAGTTAGTCAAAGTATTAGCGAGCATTATGCTGAATGGGCTGATTATATTTTCTGCGAGTGGGGTTTAGCAAATGCTGTATGGCATAGTAAAAATAAAAAAGAAGGTAAAAAATTATTTATTAGAATACATGCTCAAGAAGTTAGAAAAAAAGCAGAAAAATTTGGACACGCAATCAACGTTTCAAATATAAATAAATTTATTTTTGTATCTCCGCTAATTCGCAAGCAAGCGTTAGAAATGTTTGGCTGGGATGAAGACAAGACGGAAATTATTCCTAATGCGGTCAAAGAAAACAGGTTCTATGATCCAAATCGTGAAGTAAAGCCCATCCTTGGGATGGTGGGGATTGTTCCAACAACGAAGCGTCTAGATCGTGCCCTGGATCTATTGGCTGCACTAAATGAGAGGGGGTGGGAAGCCAAGTTGTACTGTAAAGGACATAGGCCTGAGGATTTACCTTTCATGAGTGCCCCAGGGCGTAGGCAAGAACTAGTTTACTACGAGGAACTCTACAAAAGAATTGAAAATGATCCTAACCTAAATGGCTATGTGTTTTTTGATAGTTGGGGAAATAATGTAGAGCAATGGTACCAGAAAGTGAGCTTTATACTCTCACCTAGTGATAATGAGTCATTTCATTATGCTCTGGCTGATGGTGTTATGGCTGGCTGCATACCTCTTGTATGGCCATGGGAAGGAGCAGTTCAAACATATTGCAATGAGTGGGTTGTTGAAGATACTTTAGATGCTGTTAGCAACTTCGAGCATTTAATCAATTTCAATAAAAAAGATGCTTCCTTATATAGGTCACAAAATATAGAGCTTATTGATTTTCGCTATAGTGAAAATAAAGTAAACCGTGTTTTAGATTTTTTGATGTTTTAATCCAGAGTGAGAATTTTTTATGAGTATCTTAGATTTAATGCTTGCAAAAAAAAGCTATAAAGAACTTGATTTAAATACACATATTTCATTGAAAAATAAATATGTTTTTTTTCAGGTTAGTAAGGTTGCTAGTAGTACAGTTAAAGATTTTTTACAGAATATGGAGGTCAAAGGTACTTCTAGACGAGTGATTGATGTGAATAACAGGTATGTTTCTCCGCACATATGGCCGTCTCAGCTAAATGAATCTGACTTTTTATCTATTATTGATGATGATAGTTTTAATAAAATTTCTTTCGTTAGAAATCCATATGCTAGGATTTTATCTTGCTATTTACATCGTATAGTTAAGGATGTTAGTTCGCCAAGCAATAAATGGCTTTCAAAATATACAGGTGGTCTATGTGGTCCGAACATATCTTTTAGTGATTTTGCTCAGGTTATTTCTGAGCAAGAATCTATTCAGCAAGAAAGCCATTGGCGGCGCCAGAGTGATGAAATATTTTATAATATAATTAAAAATTGGTGTTTTATTGGTCGCTTTGAAAGTCTTTCGCAAGACCTTAATAAGGTTCAATTAATAATAAATGGCAATAATACCAGTTCCCAGGAATCAAAGCTAAGCGGAAAAGATAATTTTTCTCCCATGACAACTAAAGCTAGCTCTAAACTTAATGAATATTATGATGATAAGACTCAAGAGTTAATATATAACTCTTATTTATCTGATTTTAAAAATTTTGGTTATTCAAAAGAGTTGTAGCCTCGGAAAATTCTATGTTTAATAGTTATGCAGAAAATGGTTTTGGGTTTATAGGTTCTATTTATGTTAAATATAATATTATAAATAAAGATAGTCCTGTTATTTTTACATTTGCAAATGGTGGCAGTCTAGTGGACCTAAATCAGGAATTAGGAAGTGATCAGCCATCACCATGGGGTTATGAATTTCTTAAAGGTCTAGGTCATAATGTAGTTAGCTTTTCATGTGTCAAAGGATGTTATAATTATTATAGAGATCGAGACTTCTACTCTCAACTTTTGAAGTTGAGAGAATATTTTTCCTGTTTCCCTGAAAGGCTTGGCTACGGTGCAAGTATGGGAGGGTATGGTGTATCTGCATACGCTAATGTCTTGGGTATTGATAGGGTTTTACTAATGAACCCTATATCAACTAGAAGTATAGATATAAACCGTTGGGACTATGAGGCAGGTCGGTCACTATCAACTTATGAGTTTGACTGGGATGGTCCTTGTAATGATGGAGCTGTGATGAGTGCTCGAGGGTATGTAGTTTATGATCCTTTATATGCTTTAGATAAGCAGCATGCAGATAGGTATAATACACTAAGAAAATTAAAAATAACTGGTTTGGGGCATGGAATACCTCAATATCTTAATGAAATAGGAGTATTGAAAAAGCTTGTTACAGATTTTTTGGCTGACTGTGTTAATGAGTATTGGTTTTATCAGTCTTCGAGGAAGAGAAGAAATATTTTAAGATATTATGATTGGCTTTTAAGTTATGAAAATAAGCACTTAACTTATCGGAGAGAGTTAGTCGTAAGGCATTACAGAAAAATTTTTATTGATAATCTGCCGGTACCTTCGCCTGTTTTGAATAAATCACAAGTTAATGTTATGCGAGATGCTGCATTGCTACTTGAATCTATAGATAAAAGCATGGCTTTACAACTTTTTCGTATCGTTAAGTTATATAGGCCAAAGTCTCGAGGGGTTAAAAATAAAATAAAATTGCTGGCGCGAAGTATTGATAGATGATTGAATTTGCTTCATGCTTTGCACTTTTTTATTAATAAATTCAAATTTTTTATAATCTATATTTCTTGGTGGCACATGTGACTGAATTTAGAAAAGTAGAGCCGACAAGCTTGAATTTATATTCTGCTTATTTTTCATTAAAAATAAGTCGAGATGCTTACCAAAAAAACTTATCTCTTTTAAGTAATGGTGTTCTTTTTGGTCATTCAAAGAACAAAATCCATAACATCAACATAAGGAGGTATGAGGATTGGTTTAGCTTAGATAAGGAGAAGCCGTCAGTGCAGTGGCATTATCATACAATTGGCCGAGGGTGTGGAGTTGCTTTAGCTAGATACTCTGAATATACGGCAGTAAAAGATATAATTTTTTCTATTATTTCATGTTGGGCCAAAGCAAACTATGAGTCTAATTTCTTTGAAAATTCCGAACAAGCATGGGCAGGTCATACTGTTGCGTTACGATTGGATTTTTTGATAGCAGCATTTCTTATTCTTGATGATAATCAACGTATTAAAATTGCTGATCTTATAAGCCACCATATCAATTATTTATTAGAAGATGACAACTATGATGGCAATTGGAATCATGGTCTGGATCAGAGTATTTCACTTTTAAAGGCTGCTTTTGTTTTTAATAATAAAAAAGCTTACAAAATATCGGTGAAAAGAATTTTAGAGAACTTTCAGCATAGTTTTGATGATGAAGGGGTTAATAATGAGCAAGCCGTGATGTATCACAACTATAATATTGAACGATTTTCTTATGCTCAGCGGCTGCTGCGTTTTTTTGATTCTGATGTGTCCAGTTTTGATTCGATATTAAATAAAGCTAGGCTGTTTATGCTTCATGCGCTTGACCCCAAAGGTAATTATGCGTTGTTAGGGGATACAATATTAACGAATCCAGTGTTTGAGCATGGTTCGCAAAAAATTGACTATGTAACCTCTAGGTCTCAACAAGGTATTTTTCCTGAAGATAAGTGTAAAGCCGTTTATACCGCGGGTTATGTTTTTGGGAGATCTTCATGGGAAGCAAGAGATGTGCCTTCTTACTACACATTAAGATTTGGGCCAGCTAGAATCATTCATGGCCATAACGACCACACTGGGATAACATATTTTTCTCAAGATGAAATGGTCATTACTGATGGTGGATTCGATGGCTACGGAGCGGACGAGTATCGTGCATTTTTCCGAAGCCCCCAAGCACATAATGTTGTTTTTTGCCCTGGTGAGAAAAAGTTTTTATGGGATGCTCATACTCAACTTGTTTTTTCTGAGCAAGCTGAAGGGTTTGATGTGTACACTCTTTACGATAAGCCTTATGTGGGTATCAAGAGAGTGCGTGTCGCTATGTTTGACTTGGTTAACGATATTTTTTATGTTTACGATAAAATTTGTTCTGATGAAGAAAAAGAGTTTTGTCAGAACTGGTGCTTCTCACCATCCTCTTTAGTTAACTTTAATGATAGAAGTGTATCCATTAATACAAGCGGGAAAAAATTTCGATTGCACTTGGATGTGGATTATAAAGTTGAGTTGTTTAAAGGGTCTCAAGTATATACTTCTGGTAAATCAGTAGTTGTGGGTGGGTTTACTGGGTCAGGGCATAATCATAAAGAAGAAAGTTATACTTTGCGAAGTTTTAAATATGGCTCTTCTGTTAGTTGGCGATCATTTTTTTCTCAGGATAAGTTTAATACTAAGCGTCTTGATGATAACTCTTTCATCTTGGAGGAAAGAATTATTTATCGTGTGTCTGATGAGGGAGGGAGGTGCTCGGTAGAAAAGCAGTCACTTGATAAGGATGTAAGCTATCTCGCAGCCTTCTCCAATATTAGTTACACTGACGAATATAGTCAAGAGGGTAGTGGTTATGTGATCTATAATCGCGACAAAATGCGTAAAAACTTTTTTGCTATTAACTTTAATAATGTGCTTTGTGAAATAGGGGGAAACTGTTTTTTTGATATAAAGGTTAGCCCGGTAGATGGTGATGCGCCTACCTACTATTATTTATCAGCTGTTGATGGAAAACGACGATTTGGTTTGGGTATGGTTGTTAAAGATATTGAGGAAATGTTTTCTGCAAAAATTCCTATAAGTCCAAGCTCTAAGGTAAAGGTTGAATTTATTATTAAGAGTGTTAGTGTTGTGAATTGCGTAGAATTTCCTCTGGAGGAGTTGTGTCAATAAATGACGATGAGTTTATGATGCAGTCTTCGTGCTATCATGACAGGCTTGAGATGCTTGTTAATGCTCTTGCTTCAGACCTAAAGAGAGAATTGAGAGAAATTTTGTTGTCAGAGGTCGGGAAAAGCCATTTTCATATAGCACTTTTAATAGAGAAGCTAGTGAGAGAGGTTAGTGGAAGTGATAAGAATAAAGAAAATTTTTTACATCTTGTCGGCTTCGGGGAAGCTGGTTACAGCTCCAAAGGAAGTGAACCTGATGACGAGATGCAGTCTCTAATAAAAGAGTTAAATAGTTTACGTAGCGAAAATTTAATATTAAAACAGTGGGTTTCGGAGCTGAAGGGTAAAAGTAAGCATCTACCTACCTGCAGCAAGCAAGAATTTGACGTTGAACTTTCTATCAGATCCCAGCCTTCCTACTCCGAGCGAGCTTTGGGGCTGGACTTCTCTCTGCTGGAAGAGCGCAACAAGAGCTAAGCCGGTACCCGCTTGCTCTGTGCCTTTTGGTAGCTGTGGTGCTGTGATGTGCTTTCGTTTCTCACGTGGCTCGTGCGAGCAGGGTAAATGTATGAGGAGCCGCCCTACGACGGGCATCGTTGTATTGTTCGGAAATGCCTTATCCACGGTGCTTGGTCGGGCAGCAACCGAAATTGGGAGGTCGCTAGTTCGGCGTCACTAAACCAAAGAAAAGTGAAAGAAATCGAGCGTAATAAACAGACTGCTTAAGAGCAAGCATTTGAACAGCTGGGTTGAAAATTATCGGTGCTATCGGTTCGCGTTTTACTAAAATAAAAAGGATTTTACACTGCGGCCATTCTTTCAATGATTGGCCGTTTCTATTTCCATACTAGTGCTGTCTTGCTATGTATAATAGCGGTCATTACCGTTTGATTTAATATGCTGTTTTTTTAACGTAATTCATTTTTTTCAGCCAGGTATTTCATGGACGACCTGATTAAACACGCGCAACAGTTAGCGCTGCACTCCCTTCCTTCTATTTTTAAACCTGTTGCTGGGCGTGTGGCCTACGTGGTTAGTCATGGCCAGAGTTATGCTAATAACGGCTACGCGGTTCGTACCCAAGGTATTGCTGAAGCGCTAAATCAGCACGGGCTGGAGGTATTGTGCTTTGTGCGCCCCGGGCGCCCGTGGGAGTTTGACTCCCAGAGTGATATCGAACCCGAGGTGGTCGTAAATGGCGTGCATTATATTCATACGCGTTGGCCCCATGGGGTAGTGCCTAGAGGGAGCCGAGCGAACCTGAATGCAAGTATTGAACGATTCGTTGAGCTTTTCCGTGTATATCGGCCTTCGGTTGTTTTAGCGGCTTCCAACTGGGCTGTCGCACTACCTGCTTGGGTGGCAGCAAAACGTTTAGGGCTGCCATTCTGTAATGAAGTACGCGGCTTTTGGGAGCTTTCCCGAGATGCCCGCGAGCCAGGGTATGCACTAACCGAAAGCTTTAACGAAGAAACTGCGCTAGATAGCTTTGTCGCGCGTCAGGCCAGCCAAGTGTTTACGCTTAACGCCCCCATGAAAAAAGAGCTGATCAAGCGAGGGCTAGATGCCAATCTAATTAGCATTGTGCCTAATGGCGTTCGTACGCTCCCAACTATTAAGCCTGCCGACCCATTATTGAAAGATCAGTTGGGTATTCAGGAAGGCGATAGCGTTATTGGGTACATTGGCAGCTTAAATGCCTATGAGGGGTTGGATGTATTGCTTCAGGCCTGTGAAACGCTGGCAAGCCGATATAAACATATCAAGCTGCTGCTGGTGGGAGACGACCAGCCGCTAACGAACGTAGCGAGTACGCACCAGCGTGATATTCATCGGCCCTGGTTGATCCAAGTTGGCCGTGTACCGCATGAAAAAGTAGAAGATTATTACGCACTGATCGATTGTATCGCCATTCCCCGTAAGGCACGGCCAGTCTGTAAACTGGTCCCCCCCATGAAAGCGGTGGAAGCCCTTGCTTATGGTAAACGGTTAGTGATGTCGAAACTCCCGGCATTGGAAAGCGCATGCCCGGTATTCAAGGGAGTAAGTTTCGCCAAGGCAGACGATGCGCAAGCATTAGCGATAGCCCTGGAAAAAGCCCTGGATAATACGTTAGAGCAAACTGCTCCTCAGGAAATTGATCGTGCCGCGTTAACGTTTAAACGTCTAACACAAGGAATGGCTGATACCCTGGCAGCCGTTGCCCACAAAACACAGGTTCAAGAAAACCCGCAACCGACCTTTGCATTGTCGCTTGCTTTGCATGATTTCGATGATGTACCTCAGGCGGATTACGCCACCGCTAGCCGCTGGTTCTATAAAGAAGGACGGCTAACGGATACGCTTGACGCGTTGCAAAGTTTGCAGGCTCGTGGAGTAGTGTTTGATAAGCCAAAGCGTGATTTTGAGGCTTTTGTAGCTGGTTTGGCGCGCCTTAAAGGTGGCGTAATGCTGCCGCCTCGCCAACCCAATGCCGGGCTGATGACGCGCCGTTTACACGTCCTTTACTGCCTGCATCAATCGGTTCCTCATGCTACCAACGGCTACTCTACGCGCTCACACGGCATTGCCGT
>NZ_JBQTDC010000023.1:0-67348 GCF_052353045.1 Halomonas sp. AOP7-B1-5
GGTGAGAGTAAACTGCAGGCCTGTTTTATCCGCCATGGTATCGCTCCTTGAACCGCGTTTGCTAATGAGAAACGCTTAGGGTAGCGGGCTGAGCGGGAAGGGCAACCCTTGGAGGTTAAGAGGCGTTAATCTCTTACAGCGTTGTAAGACATTGCTTACAAAATTATTGGCATCGGCTTACAAAGACGGTGGAAGACTAAAAAATTAGCGTTTTCGCATGTAAGAAATGAGTAACGATTATGGTCAAGCAACGAAAAGCTTTTGGCATGGATGTGCTTAAGTACTGAGGCGATAACTACCGAGGCAATAACTGCAGAAAGGGAAATGTCTTACACGCAGGAAGACAAGTAATAGCTTATAAAAAGAATGCTAATAGTAATAAGAACCTAAAAAGGCAAATGCAGCGATGCGCTGAGTTGATTGAGGTGGCTTAGCGTTGGTGCATCAACGCGTTCATATTCCAAACGGGTGATCAGCCGGTTAATGGTGACGGTGGCGCCAAAGCCTTGCAGCCAGGCGGTGCCGCCTTCGTCTGCACCTTGAGGCTGGTCGGTATCGCCGCGCCATTCGGTCAGGCCAGACTTAGCGTACATACTGAAAGCCCCCATACGGATGCCTGCCACAATGGCGCCGCCTAAACTTAGCGTATCCATGATCATGGGTGACATGCTGGAGGCAATCGGCACTTCTTCGCTTTCGCGGTAGGCAATTTCAGCGCCAATATCTAATTGGGGGAGTTGCCAGGGACTAAACCCGGCCGTTAAGCGAAAACCGGATGTGTAGGTGTCCAAACTGCTTAAATCGCTGCCTTCCAGTACCACGCCGTTATCGAGTCGCATGAGCTCGCTCTCCGGCATGGCATAGGCAATTGCTGGCACCTCGTCATTGGCGACAGCGGCTACAATAGTTAAATTCAAACCGATAACACTGTACAGGATAGCGCCAGCCAAGCGTTTCATTGGCGTTCCTCATCCTTGGCTTTAATTATTATCCCCACCAGCATAGCAACTGGCTTTAACTTCTACCAAGTTAATTGCCTGCTGCTTGAGGTTAAAAAGCAGGTTTTTGCCCATTTCCTGGAAGCGCTCACCAAATACCCACTGCGGCGAAAGGATTGGCATCTGGGCGGTTTGCTCTTTATTGCCCTGGCGCTCACGCCACTCCAGGGCGATATCGCTCCAGTCAACGCAGTGCTCAAGCGTAAAGCCGCTTTGCTGCAGTTGCTGGGTAAGTGCCGTTTGGCTAAGCAGGTGCGAGTGCGTGGGTTCTGTCGCCCAGGGCACAGGGTAGCGCAGGGCGTCTACATTAGGCCCGCTCACTACTTCATGCATTACCAGCTGCCCGCCAGGGCGTAATACCCGGTGGCTTTCGGCAAACACCCGGGTGGCATCAGGCATATTGAGCAGGCTGTGCTGAAATAAAAGCGCGTCAAAGGTGTTATCTGCAAACGGTAGGGCAGTCGCATCTCCCGTTATCCAGAAAAGCGGCGTTGAGTGGGGTTCGCTCAACTCACTTAGCGCTTTATTGAGTGCGTTAAAACGGTGGGTAATGTCCAGGCCGGTCACCTGAAAACCCTGCGCTGCGCCTTGGCGCATTAACCCGCCCAAGCCTGCACCAATATCCAGAACGCGTGGATGAAGGGCTGGGTCAAGCAGCGCGAGCAACCGCGTAGTGGCCGTTACGCCGCCGATATGCAGCTGATCAAGCGGGGCCAACTGGTGCAGGGTAGGGCCCGCCGGATAATGGCTGCGAATTTGCGCCAGCACATCGGCATCGCGCAGCCCCTGCTGGTAATGCTCAGCCAAACGCGGTGCGTCTGTCATGACGGTGATTCTGGATTCAATCCCAGCTCTTGAGTGGAAATTTCGCGCATCTTGAATTTCTGGATTTTGCCGGTCACCGTCATGGGGAATTCATTGACGAATTTAAAGTAGCGGGGGATCTTGAAGTGGGTGATCTTGCCTTTACAGAACTCACGCAGGTCTTCGCCGCTAATCTCACCCGCCGTAGCGTTGAGTTTTACCCAGGCAACCAGCTCCTCACCATATTTTTTGTCGGGCACGCCGGTGACCTGCACATCGGAAATCACCGGGTGGGTGTACAGAAACTCCTCGATTTCTTTGGGGTAAACGTTTTCACCCCCGCGAATCACCATGTCTTTAATACGTCCGACGATCTGGATATAACCCTCTTCATCCATGGTGGCCAAGTCGCCGGTATGCATCCAGCCGGATTCGTCGATGGCCTCACGCGTGGCCTGCTCGTTGTTCCAGTATTGGAGCATGACGCTATAGCCCCGGGTACACAGCTCACCGATTTCACCGCGGGGTAAGATGGCGCCATTGCCGGGGTCAACAATTTTGCTCTCCAGATGCGGCTGGGTACGCCCCACGGTGGAAACCCGCTTTTCAATACTGTCATTTGCGCCCGTTTGGGTAGAAACCGGGCTGGTTTCAGTCATCCCGTAGGCGATCTGCACGCCCTTCATGTTCATCTTGTTGATGACTTGTTTCATGATCTCGGCTGGGCAAATCGAGCCTGCCATGATACCGGTACGCAGTGAAGAGAGGTCGGTGTTGGCAAACTCGGGGTGATCCAGCTCAGCGATAAACATGGTAGGCACGCCGTAGAGCGCGGTGGCTTTTTGTTCGTGAACGGCTTTGAGTACTTTACCGGGGTCAAAGCCTTCATCGGGGTAAATCATCGCCGCTCCATGGGTCATACAGCCCAGATTACCCATGACCATGCCAAAGCAGTGATAAAGCGGCACCGGAATGACCAGACGATCTTCGCTGGTAAAGCCCATGCTTTCAGCCACAAAAAAGCCGTTATTAAGAATATTGTGATGAGAAAGCGTGGCGCCTTTCGGAAAGCCGGTGGTACCCGAGGTGTATTGAATATTGATCGGGTCGTCAAACTGAAGGGTGCTTTGCAGGTCGTTTACGTCGGTTTGGCTAACCTTGCTCGACTCCTGCATTAAATCTGACCAGCGCCACATGCCGGGATGTTTCTCGCTGCTTAAGTTAATCACGCACTCAAGCTGGGGTAGCTTTAGCGATTTGAGCGCACCTTCTGCACTGGTTTGAAGCTCCGGCGCCAGCTCATAGAGCATGCCGCGGTAGTCTGAGCTTTTGAAACTGTCGGCGCAGACCAAAAAACGCGCGCCGGATTGGTTAAGCGCATACTCAAGTTCATGAGTACGGTAAGCCGGGTTGATGTTGACTAAAATGGCACCAATTTTGGCGGTAGCGAATTGGGTTAATGTCCACTCGCTGCAGTTAGGCGCCCACATACCGACCCGATCACCACACTTCACGCCAATGGCCAGTAACGCACGTGCGCAGCGGTTTACCTCTTCATGAAGCTCGCAGTAGCGCCAGTGAATATTCTGGTGCAGCACAATCAGGGCATCGTTATCGGGATACTGCGCGGCAATTTGATCGAATTTATCGCCGATAGTCATGCCCAGCAGCGGTTTGTCAGCGGTGCTGCTGGCATAGCTGGGCAGGGCTTTAGATAGGCTGGGGTCATGTAGCGCCATGATGTCTCTCCGTATTTTTATTGTCTGATCGAGCAGGCCGCGTTGATGAGGGTTAGCTTGAGCGTGCGCCTCTGGCCAGGGCAACTTTTGAGGTCGGCTTACGGCCCAGCGCCTGGGTAATCCAATTACCGGTATCCAGCACGGCCTGCAGATCAATCCCCGTTTCAATGCCTAAACCTTCCAGCAGGTAAAGCACGTCTTCGGTGGCGACGTTACCGGAGGCACCTTTGGCATAAGGGCAGCCGCCCAAGCCGCCGGTCGCAGCATCAATCACGCTGACACCTTCTTGCATGACCGCATAAAGATTGGCGATGGCCATACCATAGGTATCATGAAAATGCGCCGCCAGCCGATCGATCGGCACCTGCCCGGAAACGGCCTCAATCATGCGCTTGGCAGCCAGCGGCGTACCCACTCCAATGGTGTCACCGAGGGAAATCTCATAGCAGCCCATGTCATAAAGGGCCTTGGCCACCTGAGCGACTTTCTCAGGGGGAATATCGCCTTCATAAGGGCACCCCAGCACACAGGAAACGTAGCCGCGCACACGCACATTCGCATCACGTGCGCGCTTGAGCACAGGCTTGAAGCGCTCAAGGGATTCAGCAATCGAGCAGTTGATGTTCTTTTGTGAAAACGCTTCAGAGGCCGCACCAAATACCGCTACTTCATCGACGCCTGCGGCCAAGGCATTTTCAAGCCCCTTGAGATTAGGGGTAAGGGCCGAGTAAACCACGCCGGGAGTACGGGTAATGCCATGCATTACGTCGGTCGCATCGCCCATTTGCGGCACCCACTTGGGTGATACAAAGCTTGCCGCTTCAATATGGCGGATGCCGGCATTGGCGAGCCGATGAATCAGATCGATTTTGGTCGCGGTAGGCACCATTGACCCGGGCTCGTTTTGCAGGCCGTCTCGGGGGGCCATTTCGAACAGGCGCACGCGCTGGGGAAGGCTGGATTGGCGCAGTACCATGGTCAAGCTCCTTATTCGCCTGGGGCGAAGTCGAGTAATACATCACCCTGGCTAACGGTATCGCCTGCCTGAAAGCGGAAACCTTCCACGCGGCCGTTAGTCGGCGCGGTCATGGTGTGTTCCATCTTCATGGCTTCCATGACCATCAGGGGAATGCCTTTTTCGACGCTCGCCCCGGCTTCAACCAGCAGCGCCACCACCGTGCCATGCATGGGAGCGGTAAAGCTCGCCTGCACTTCATGCTGGCCGTGATCAATCGCATCAATGCGCTGCCAGTAAAGGCGGGTTTCGCCCTGCGGGTCGACCATGATTAACACATTGCCATCGCGCTGGGCATGCAGGCGGCGGCGATGCCCGTTAAGGGTAATCGCCACGGCATTGCCGGTAAGCGGTTGAAGGCTGGCGCTAAAGGTTTGCTCATTAACGGCGTGGCCATTAATGGTTAGGTGCCACTCTGGGTCACCCGGGTGTCGTTTGCCTTCCACAACCACTAGGGGGCTTGCATCCTCCGGCGCTTGAGAGTGCTTGGGATCGTGCAGGGCAATGCGCACCGTGCGTGGCGCGTTAAGCCGAAAGCCATCATGGCGATCCCAGGGCGAATTGCTTTCGCACTCCTGGGCCAGCTGGTGTAACGCTAGTAACGCGGCGCTGGCATAGTCTTCAGGCTGGTAGTGGTGCGCGGCAAACAGGGTGGCCTCGTGGCGCTCGATAAACCGTGTATCCAGCTCTACGTTCTTAAACGCGGGGTGAGTCGCCAGGCGCTGCAAAAAAGCCCGGTTGGTGACCACGCCCTGTATATCGAGGGCCGCTAGCGCGCGGTTAAGGGTGGCCAGGGCGGCATCCCGGTCACTGCCATGCACAATCAGCTTGGCAAGCATGGGGTCGTAGTGCATGGAAACCGTATCACCGCTTTCCACACCGCTATCCAGGCGCACCTGCTCGGCCTTTAAGTCGGTGTCCGCTAAATCGAGCGCAAAGCGAGTAAGCTTGCCCGTGGCGGGTAAAAAGTCCTGATCAGGGTCTTCAGCATAAAGGCGTGCTTCAAAGCTATGCCCGGTGATCGTCAATGCTTCCTGTGTGCAAGGCAGCGATTCACCCATTGCCACCCGCAGCTGCCATTCGACCAGATCCTGGCCGGTGATCATTTCAGTCACCGGGTGCTCGACCTGCAGACGGGTGTTCATCTCCATAAAGTAGAACGCCCCGTCCTGGCCTGGCGAAGCATCCAATAGAAACTCAACCGTGCCCGCGCCCACGTAGCCAATTTCCTGAGCGGCACGCACGGCTGCATTACCCATCGCCGCGCGTAGTTCCGGCGTCATGCCCGGGGCGGGGGCTTCTTCGAGGACTTTTTGGTGGCGGCGTTGAATGCTGCAGTCGCGCTCGAATAGGTACACGCCGTGGCCCTGACTATCACAAAATACCTGTACTTCCACATGACGTGGCTGGACCAGGTATTTTTCGATAAGCATACGATCATCGCCGAAAGCGGCTTTAGACTCGCGGCGACAGCCTTCCAGCGCTGCCTGAAAGGCCTCGCTTTTTTCGACCACGCGCATGCCTTTACCACCGCCACCGGCGCTGGCTTTGAGCATGACCGGGTAACCGATTTTATCGGCCTCAGCCCGGAGCAGGTCATCATCCTGGTTATCGCCGTGGTAGCCCGGCACCAGCGGCACATCTGCATTGGCCATGCGCGCTTTGGCGGCCGATTTATCCCCCATGGCGGCAATGGCTGACGCGGGCGGCCCGATAAAGGTAATACCCGCTTCTTCGAGTGCTTTTACAAAGGCGCCGTTTTCTGAAAGAAAGCCGTAGCCGGGATGAATGGCGCCACTGCCGGTGCGCTTGGCGGCGTCAATCACCGCCTCGATATTCAAATAGCTTTCGCGCGCAGCGGCGGGACCAATACGAATGGCTTCATCGGCTTCACGTACGTGGCGGGAGTTGGCGTCGGCATCGGAATAAACGGCAACGGTTTTAAGCCCCATAAGGCGTGCCGTGCGCATTACCCGACAGGCAATTTCACCCCGGTTGGCGATCAGCAGGGTGTCAAAGGGCGTGGTGCGCAGGTTAGATTCAGACGACGTGAGGTGGCTCATGAGCGGCGCTCCTTGGCATTGCCGGATAGAGGCGTTTCAGCCCAGGCGGGGCGACGCTTTTCAAAAAATCCAGCCAGTCCTTCCTGGCCTTCCTGGCTAACCCGCAGCTTGGCAATCACCTGACAGGTTTGTTCGCGTGTGGCGTCAGAATCAGGCGACTGGCTGACCGTTTGGAGCAGCGCTTTGGTAACCTGCTGCGCCTGCGGGGAACCGGCGAGCAAAGTTTCCAGCATGGCATCTACCGCGCTATCCAGTGCGCCGTGTTCAACGACCTGATGGGCCAGGCCCAGACTGAGTGCGGTGGGCGCATCAATGACTTCAGCGCTCAACGCGTAACGGCGCATCTGGCGTGCGCCGAGTGCGCGGTGTACATAGGGGCTAATGACCGCAGGCGAGAGGCCAATCTTGACTTCTGAAAGGCAGAACCTGGCTTTATCGGAGGCAATAACGATATCGCAGCAGGCGGCCAAGCCTACGGCGCCACCAAAGGCTGCACCCTGAACCCGGCACAGCGTGGGGCAGGGCAGCGTATCCAGGCTGTGCATCAGCGTGGCGAGCTTGCGCGAATCGGCCAGATTGTCTTCAAAATCGTAATCGACCATGCGCTTCATCCAGTTCAAATCCGCGCCCGCTGAGAAGCTATTGCCTTCAGAGCCCAGTACCACCACGCGTACCTCACCGCTTTTAATCAGCATCTGAAGCTTGTCGAGGTGTGCATTCAGCTCGGCAATTAGCTGGTCATCAAAGGCGTTGTGAACGTCCGGGCGATTAAGGATTAAGCGGGCAACACCTGCATCTATGGTTAACGTTGAATTCGTCATGATAGGCCCCTTACATCCGGAACACGCCGAAGCGTGTCTCTTCAATCTCAGCGTTCATGGCCGCGGCCAGCGCTAAACCCAGTACATCGCGGGTCTGTAGCGGGTCGATTACGCCGTCATCCCAGAGCCGGGCACTGGCGTAGTAAGGGTGTCCCTGGTGCTCATACTGTTCGCGGGTGGGCTGCTTGAACGCCTCTTCGGCCTCTTTAGTCCATTCGCTGCCTTCGCGCTCATACTGCTCGCGCTTAACCTGAGCCAGTACGCCAGCGGCCTGCTCGCCACCCATGACGGATATACGCGCGTTGGGCCACATGAATAGCATATTAGGATCATAAGCGCGGCCGCACATGCCGTAGTTACCCGCCCCGAAGCTTCCGCCAATCAGCACGGTGAATTTGGGTACCTTGGCACACGCTACGGCGGTGACCAGCTTGGCGCCATGCTTGGCGATACCTTCATGCTCGTACTTGGAACCCACCATGAAACCGGTGATGTTCTGCAGAAAAATCAACGGAATTTTGCGCTGGGCGCACAGCTCAATAAAGTGGGCGCCTTTGACGGCACTCTCTGAAAACAGCACGCCGTTATTAGCCACAATACCCACCGGGTGGCCATGAATATGCGCAAATCCGGTGACCAAGGTGTCGCCGTAGTAGCGTTTGAATTCATCAAAATCAGAGCTGTCGACGATGCGCCCGATGACTTCACGAACATCAAAGGGCTTTTTAAGGTCGGTGCCCACAATGCCATAAAGCTCCAACGGGTCGAGCTTGGGCGGCTCGGGAGCCTGCATGGCAAGCTTGCCGCGCTTTTGCCAGTTCAGGCGCGAGACACAGGCCCGGGCAAGCTGCAGGGCATGCATATCGTTTTCGGCATAATGGTCGGCCACGCCGCTGACCTTGGCATGTACATCGGCGCCGCCCAACGCCTCGGCACTGATGCTTTCACCGGTGGCCGCTTTGACCAGCGGCGGGCCACCCAGAAAGATGGTGCCTTGCTCTTTAACGATGATCGATTCATCGGCCATGGCGGGCACATACGCGCCGCCTGCCGTGCAGGAACCCATCACCACGGCAATTTGCGGAATGCCTTCGGCCGACAGGGTGGCCTGATTATAAAAAATGCGCCCGAAGTGGTCGCGGTCAGGGAAGACTTCATCCTGACGGGGTAGAAAGGCACCGCCGGAATCGACCAGATAAATACACGGTAGGCGATGCTTGCGGGCGATTTCCTGGGCGCGAATATGTTTTTTGACCGTCAGCGGAAAGTAGGTGCCGCCTTTTACCGTGGCATCGTTGGCCACAATCACGCATTCAACGCCTGATACGCGCCCAATGCCGGTCACCACACCGGCGGCCGGTACGTCGCTTTCATACACCTTGTGGGCAGCAAGCGCTGAAAACTCTAGAAAAGGCGAGCCTTCGTCGATCAGGTGATCGATGCGGTCACGCACAAACAGTTTACCTCGGCTCTCATGACGCTCACGAGATTTAACGCCGCCACCCTGGGCAACGGCCGCGGTGAGTTCATGCAACTGGGTAACCACGCCACGCATCGACTGCTCATTGGTCTGAAAGAGCTCGCTACGTGGATTAATCTGAGTGCTGAGAATGCTCATGGCGCGCCTCTACTGGCTTTCGGTGAAGAGTTCGCGGCCAATCAACATCCGCCGAATTTCACTGGTGCCCGCGCCGATTTCATAAAGCTTCGCGTCGCGCAGCAGGCGCCCGGTGGGGTATTCGTTGATATAGCCGTTACCGCCCAACAGCTGAATGGAATCCAGCGCTACCTGGGTGGCTTTCTCGGCACAGTAGAGGATGACGCCGGCGGCATCCTTGCGCGAGGTCTGGTCGCGATCACACGCGGCCGCGACGGCATACAGATAAGCGCGGCAGGCATTCAGCGTGGTATACATATCCGCCACTTTGCCCTGTACCAGCTGGAACTCACCGATCGACTGATTAAACTGTTTGCGCTCATGAATATACGGCATCACGACATCCATGGCGGCCTGCATGATGCCGACCGGCCCTGCGGCCAGTACGGTGCGTTCGTAGTCCAGTCCGCTCATCAATACGCGCACACCTTTGCCTTCTTCGCCCAGCACGTTTTCAGCGGGAACCTCGCAATCCTGAAACACCAATTCGCAGGTGTTGGAGCCGCGCATGCCCAGCTTGTCGAGCTTCTGCGCCGTGGAGAATCCCGGCATGCCTTTTTCGATCAGGAAAGTGGTAATGCCTTTGGACCCGGCTTCCGGGTCAGTCTTGGCGTAGACCACCAGCACATCGGCATCGGGGCCGTTGGTGATCCACATTTTGTTGCCGTTTAGAAGGTAGTTATCGCCGACTTTTTTAGCCCGCAGCTGCATGGAGACCACATCGGAACCAGCGCCAGGTTCGGACATGGCTAGCGCGCCGACGTGTTCGCCGCTGATCAATTTGGGCAGATATTTGGCTTTCTGTTCGGCGGAGGCGTTGCGCTTGATCTGATTCACACACAGGTTGGAGTGGGCACCGTAAGACAGTGCGACCGATGCGCTCGCCCGGGAGATCTCTTCCATGGCGATACAGTGGGCAAGATAGCCCATGCCACTGCCGCCATCTTCTTCAGACACGGTGATGCCTAAAAGGCCCATGTCGCCAAACTTCTTCCATAAGTCGTTAGGAAATTCATTATTGCGGTCGATTTCCGCGGCGCGCGGGGCAATTTCGCTGGCGGCGAAGGCATTGACCTGCTCGCGCAGCATGTTCATTTCGTCATCAAGACCGAAATTCAGTTCTGAGTAGAGAGAGTGCATGGTCAATCACCTGTTTATTAGAAATTGTTTATGAGAAATTGCTTATTGAAAATCATTGTTGGATAGGGAATGAGACGCCACGAAATCTTAAGTAGACGATGAAGCCTGAATGCGTTCTTCATCGGATTGTTTTTCGTGTAGCTCCTCAAGCGCCTGACGGCAGCGAATCTCGGCACTTTCAAGCTCCAGCTGTACCATGGTGATATCTTTCATCTGCTGTTCAAGCGCTGCCCGGCGTTCGCCGATTTTGTTCAACATAAGCTGCAGCTGTTTTTCACTACCGCTGCGGGTCTCATCCCAAAGCTCAAATAATTCTCGGATCTCCGCCAGTGAAAGCCCCAGCCGTTTGCCCCGTAGGGTCAACTTTAGCCGTACTCGATCCTTGCTGCTGTAAATGCGTGTTTGGCCCCGCCGTGCCGGGTGAAGCAGTTCCTGATCTTCGTAAAACCGAATGCTACGGGTGGTGACGTCAAACTCGCTGGCCAGTTCGCTGATCGAGTAGGTTTTGCTCATGGGTTAATTCTCTTCAAAAGGGGCTGTTCCTATGGAACACTGCTGATGAGGCTAAAACAAGTTTACGTTAACGTAAAGAAGTCATTGCCTAAGCCAATGGTTTAATGGTTTGGTTTAACTCTATGTAAAATAAATACTTAATGTTTTATTAGCATTTAATGTTATTTTTTGTAGACCAAAGTTGTAATTGTAATTGCCTGCTAGAGATTGCTAGTTTGCACTTAAACCTTACGTAAAGGTAAAGATGCATTGCCAGCTAACAATAATAACGAACCTACCTCATTAAAGCGGTAAGGAGCTGGTGAAACGTCAGCACGAGAATTGCTCAGCATAAGAACAACAAGAGGCTTATTGCTCTATGAGTGCAGACAGTACTTCCGCAAACAGTACTTCCGAGAACAGTACTTCCAAGAGCAGTACTTTCACGACCGGTACTTCTACACAAAGTGCTTTGGCAACAAGTGCTTCGACAACAAGTTCTTCCCAAGCGCCAGTGCTCGAAACGCGAGGGCTGACAAAAGCGTTCCGTGGCTTTACGGCGGTGGATAACGTTAATCTCAGCGTTCAGGAAGGCCATATTCATGCCCTGATCGGGCCTAACGGTGCCGGTAAGACCACCGTCTTTAACTTACTCACCAAGTTTCTTCCCCCCACGCGGGGCGAAATTCTGTATCACGGTAAGCCGATTACCGCGCTTAAATCCAACCAGATTGCCCGGCTTGGTTTAGTGCGTTCATTTCAGATTTCCGCGGTGTTTGCCCATATGACGGCGCTTGAGAACGTACGCGTTGCGCTTCAGCGCCAGCTCGGCACATCCTTTCACTTCTGGAAATCGGAAAAATCCCTAGATCACCTTAACGAGCGTGCCTTGGCACTGCTTGAAGAAGTGGGGCTGCGCGAGTATGCCGATACGCTAACGGTTGAAATGCCTTATGGGCGCAAACGGGCGCTGGAAGTTGCGACGACGCTGGCGCTAGACCCTGTGATGATGCTGTTGGATGAGCCAACCCAAGGCATGGGGGCCGAAGACGTTGACCGCATCGTAGCGCTTATCAAACGCGTTTCCAAAGGGCGAACGGTCCTGATGGTCGAGCACAACCTGAGCGTGGTGAGCCGCCTGTGTGATCAAATCACGGTGCTTGCCCGGGGCGCTGTTCTGGCTGAAGGGGACTATGAAAGCGTGTCGCGCAATCCGCTGGTGCGTGAGGCGTATATGGGCAGCGACGCCGCTGAACAAGAGAGGGCCAGCGCATGAGTATTGCCGATGCAGCAGCCGTTGATACGCAAGCCGCGGCGCCCAGCACCCACGTTCAGCCGCGCGAAATGCTTAGGATAAAAGACCTGCACGCCTTTTATGGCGAATCGCACATTCTTCACGGGGTGAACTTTGACGTAAAGCAGGGCGAGCTTGTCACCCTGTTAGGCCGCAACGGCGCTGGGCGAAGCACCACGCTTAAGGCCATCATGAACATGGTAGGACGGCGAACGGGCTCTATCGTCATCAACGGCCAGGAAACACTGGCGATGAAGCCCCACCATATTCCACGTCTGGGTATTGGCTATTGCCCTGAGGAACGGGGGATTTTCTCAAGCCTGGATGTTCATGAAAACCTGCTGTTACCGCCTACGGTCAGTTCGGGCGGTATGAGCTTGGACGATATTTACGCCATGTTCCCCAATTTATATGAACGGCGTAAAAGCCAGGGAACGCGGCTTTCCGGAGGCGAGCAGCAGATGCTGGCCATGGCACGCATTTTACGTACCGGCGCACGCCTTTTGCTGCTGGATGAAATTACCGAAGGGCTGGCGCCGGTCATCGTGCAAAAACTGGGCGAGGTGTTGGTGCTGCTCAAGGCCCAAGGGATGACCATTGTGCTGGTCGAGCAGAATTTCCGCTTTGCCGCACCGCTTGCCGACCGCCACTTTGTGATGGATCACGGCCAGATAGTAGAAGAGATCAGCGCCGCACAGCTACCTGCGCGGCGCGAGCATCTCAATTCGATGTTAGGGGTATAACCAGGTTACGTCGCAACACAACAACAAAGGCTTAAGGGCCAGGAGACGAACATGACGTTAATGAAAAAAACATTGGTTGCCAGCATTGCCGTAGCAGCTGCTTCCAGCATGGCAATGTCGACAGCGCAGGCCGAGATCAGTGACGGCGAGGTGCGGATTGGCTATCTGGCCGATATGTCGGGTACTTATCGCGATCTGGCCGGGCCCGGTGGATTATCGGCGCTTGAGATGGCGATTGAAGATTTCGGTGGCAGCGTTAATGGCTCGCCCATTGTGGTCTTCAGCGCCGACGACCGTAATAGCGCCGACGTAGGTGCCAACACGGTGCGTGAATGGATCGATCAGCGCAACGTGGATATGGTGGCGGGCCTGGTGGCCTCTTCTGTTTCGATCGCCGTTACCAAAGTGCTTGAAGAGAACGATGGCTTAGGCATTGTATCCGGTTCGGCGGCTTCAAGTATTACTAACGAGCACTGCACACCGAACCATATCCACTGGGTTTATGATACTTATCCGCTGGCCAACGGTACCGCTAAAGCGGTGGTCGAGCAGGGCGGTGATAGCTGGTTTTTGCTCACTGCTGATTACGCCTTTGGCCATGCGCTTGAAGCCGATGTCACTAACGTAGTGGAAGCTAGCGGTGGTGAAATTGTTGGCGGTGTCCGCCATCCGTTCCCAACCAATGACTTCTCTTCTTATATCCTCCAGGCCCAGGGTTCTGGCGCCAAAATTGTTGGTCTGGCCAACGCCGGTGCGGATACGGTTAACGCGATTACCACTGCGAGCCAGTTTGGGTTGACGCAAAGCGGCCAGCAGCTTGCGGGCCTGCTGATATTCTTGAATGACGTGCATGCGCTAGGCCTTGAGGCCACCCAAAACCTGCTGTTAACCACCGGCTGGTACTGGGACATGGATGACCAGGCACGCGAATGGTCCGAGCGCTACTTCGAAGAAGTTGGCCGCATGCCCACCATGGTACAGGCGGGTATCTATTCAAGCACCATGCATTACCTGCAAGCCATTGAAGCCGCGGGCACCGACGATCCTGAAACCGTACGTGCCCAGATGGCTGAAGAGCCCATCAATGACTTCTTCGCCCGCAACGGTCGTATTCGTGAAGATGGCCGCATGGTGCACGATATGTACCTGGCGCAGGTGAAAACCCCGGAAGAGTCCACCGGTGAGTGGGATCTTTACGAAATCCTCAGCACCATTCCTGCCGAAGAAGCTTACCGCCCGCTGTCTGAAAGCCAGTGCAAACTGGTACAGAACTAAGCTCCGTCTTAGTCATTATTCAGCGCCAGGGCATTGTTAAGCGCTAAGTCATTATTAAGCGTTACCGCTTGGGTCGCCGGGTAAGGCGGCCCAACGCGGCGAGGAGATTCGTGCTATGACGATGATATTTGGTGTGCCCATGGCGGTGTTCATGGGGCAGCTCACCCTGGGGCTGGTCAACGGTGCGTTTTACGCGCTGTTAAGCCTGGGGCTTGCCGTCATTTTTGGCCTTTTAAAAATCGTCAATTTTGCACACGGCGCGCAGTACATGCTGGGCGCATTTGCGGCCCTTTTGGGGTTTCGTTATCTGGGGATTAACTACTGGCTGGCGCTCATTTTAGTGCCGCTGGTGATTGCTGGGCTAGGCATGCTGGTAGAGCGTTTTCTACTGCGCCGCATTGCCCATTTGGATCACCTGTATGGGCTTTTATTAACCTTCGGGTTGGCGCTTATTTTTGAGGGCACGCTGGTTAACTTCTTTGGCGTTTCAGGTGCCCGCTATGCAACGCCTGAAATACTCCAGGGCGGGCTGAATCTGGGCTTTATGTTCTTGCCTACGTATCGGGCCTGGGTTCTGGTGGCCGCACTCGCCATGTGCCTGTTTACCTGGTTTATGATCGAGCGCACCCGGCTAGGCGCCTATTTACGCGCGGGAACCGAGAACTCGCAGCTGATGCAGGCATTCGGAGTCAACGTACCGCTGTTGATCACCCTTACCTATGGCTTTGGCGTAGGGCTGGCGGCGTTTGCCGGTGTACTGGCAGCACCGCTTTATCCGGTTTCGCCGACCATGGGGTCAAGCCTTTTGATTGTGGTGTTTGCCGTGGTCGTTATCGGCGGGATGGGGTCGATACTAGGCGCTATTCTCACCGGGCTGGGGATGGGCATTATTGAAGGGTTAACCAAGGTCTACTATCCGGAAGCCGCCAATACGGTGATTTTCCTGGTGATGATTTTAGTGCTCATGTTGCGCCCAGCTGGGCTGTTCGGGAAGGAGGCATAGCCATGACCGAATCTCACACTTTGAAAGCGCCTTCTGTGGTGGCAAAACGCCAGCGCCGGGCCAATCAGCGTCGTACGCTCTTCTATATTGCACTGGTCGTGATGGGGTTGGTGGCACCGTTTCTAGCGTACCCCGTGTTCTTGATGAAGATACTCTGCTTCGCGCTGTTTGCCTGCGCCTTCAACCTGCTGCTGGGTTACGCAGGATTGCTGTCTTTTGGCCATGCTGCGTTTTTGGCCACCGGCGGCTATGTAACGGGGTATTTGCTGGCAAGCTACCCGGGGCTTACCCCTGAGCTTGGAATTATTGCCGGTACGCTTTCGGCCACGCTGCTAGGCGTGTTGTTCGGCGTGTTGTCTATTCGCCGCCAGGGCATCTACTTTGCCATGGTGACGCTGGCGTTGGCGCAGCTGATGTTCTTTGTGTTTATCCAGGCACCGTTTACCGGCGGGGAAGATGGACTGCACGGCGTGCCGCGGGGCAATCTGTTTGGGCTTATCAGCCTAAGTAACAATCTGGCGATGTACTACTTCGTGTTTACGGTTTTCCTGCTCGGCTACGCGCTTATCCAGCGCACCGTGCATTCGCCGTTTGGCCAAGTACTGAAAGCCATTCGTGAAAACGAGCCGCGGGCCATTTCGCTGGGTTACAACGTGGATGCCTATAAGCTGGTGGCGTTTGTTATCTCTGCGGCGTTGGCGGGGCTTGCCGGTTCAACCAAAACCGTGGTGTTCCAGCTGGCGTCCCTTACCGATGCCCACTGGCATATGTCGGGCGAGGTCATCCTGATGACGCTGTTAGGCGGGGTAGGCACGTTGCTGGGGCCGATCATGGGCGCAGGGCTAGTCGTCAGCTTGCAGCATATTCTGTCCCAGTCGCCGCTGGGCAACTGGGTAAGCGTGATGCTGGGGCTAATCTTTGTGGTCTGCGTACTAAGCTTTCGAAGCGGTATCGTAGGGGAGCTTGGCAATATGTATCGTAAAAACTTCAAGTATCTTCAGGCTGTTTAAAACCGCGCTGTTTTGGTTGAACAGGCCTTTGGATGTGGCGCCTTCGAGGCGCCTTTTTTATACGCGTAAATGAGTCGCTCTACACCGAAGGTCGTGGGCGCCAAATGGTTGCGCAGCACTGGTTTAGGCGATAAGTTAACGTAAACGTCAATTACAACGACAACATCTAATGTGTGTACACATTAGCGGAGATTGGCCATGAACTTTGAGTTGAGTGAAGACCAGGTAGCCTTTGCCGATATGGCGCGGGCCTTCGCCCAAAATGAGCTTGAGCCCCATGCTGCACAATGGGACGCCGAGGCTATTTTTCCCGTAGACGTTATCCGTAAGGCCGGTGAGCTGGGCTTCTGCTCGCTTTACGCGCCGGAAAGCGTGGGCGGGCTGGGTCTTTCCCGGCTGGATGCCAGCATTATCTTCGAGCAGCTTTCCATGGGCTGTACCTCTACCACGGCGTATCTCACCATCCACAATATGGTGACCTGGATGCTTGCCGATTTCGGCCAGCCCGATGTGGTTGAGCAGTGGGGGGCGAAGCTTGCGACCGGCGAGCTGCTCGGCTCTTACTGCTTAACCGAGCCCAATGCGGGTTCCGATGCGGCCTCGCTTAAAACCACGGCCAAGCGCGATGGCGAACACTACGTGCTCAATGGCAGCAAGATGTTTATTTCCGGCGCGGGCAGCACCGATTTTCTGGTGGTGATGGCGCGTACCGGCAGTGAGGGCGCTGGTGGCGTTTCCGCGTTTGCCGTGGATGCCAAGTCGCAAGGCATTAGCTACGGGCGCAAAGAGGACAAAATGGGTTGGAACAGCCAGCCTACCCGAATGGTTACCTTTGAAGACGTCCGCGTACCCGCCAATCACCTGCTGGGTAGCGAAGGTGATGGCTTCAAGATCGCCATGAAAGGTCTGGATGGCGGGCGGATCAATATCGCTACCTGCTCTATCGGCACAGCGCAGCAGGCGATCAATAAGGCCCGCGAATATATGCTTGAGCGCAAGCAGTTCGGTAAGCGTCTGGCAGAGTTTCAGGCCCTGCAGTTTCGCCTGGCCGATATGGTCACCGAGCTGGTAGCCGCCCGCCAATTGGTAAGAATGGCCGCGACCAAACTGGATGCCGGCCACGCCGATGCCACCACTTACTGCGCCATGGCGAAACGTTTTGCTACTGATGTGGGCTTTAACGTCTGCGATGAGGCGCTGCAGCTATACGGCGGCAACGGTTATATCAAGGAGTACCCCATGGAGCGCTATGTGCGTGACACGCGGGTACATCGAATTCTGGAAGGCACCAACGAGATTATGCGCCTGATCATTTCGCGCCGAGTGCTCGCCGATAACGCCGCCGAACTATAAATCTACCGGACTATAGTGATAGTCACTGATTACCTATCAAGGATGGTTGAATGAGTAGCGTACTGTTTACCGAGCACTCTACCGACGATGGCCATGCGATCGCTGAAATCAAACTTAACGCCGAGCGCTCGCTGAACGCGCTAACGTTAGACATGATCGAGGCCATCCTGCCCCAAATAGACGCCTGGGAAGCCGACGAGCGTATTGTCGCCATCCTGCTGGATAGCGCAGGTGAAAAAGCCTTTTGTGCGGGCGGCGATGTGGTCAGCCTTTATAAAGCCATTACCGGCCAAGGCGACCCCAACTTCCCTGAGCGGTTTTTCGAGACGGAATACCGCCTGGATTACCGGCTCCACACCTATTCAAAACCGGTTATTTGCTGGGGCAATGGCATTGTAATGGGCGGCGGCATGGGGCTGTTAAACGCCAGCAGCCACCGTGTGGTCACAGAAACCTCCCGCTTAGCCATGCCCGAAGTGACCATTGGCCTGTATCCCGATGTAGGCGCCAGCTGGTTTTTAAACCGTCTGCCGGGCGGTGCCGGGCGGTTTCTAGCTATGACCGGCAGCCAGATTAACGCCCCTGATGCGCTAACCCTGGGCCTGGCCGACCGCTGTATCGCCAGCCATTACCGCGACGAGCTTATTCAAAAGCTTATGAACGCAACCTGGGGCGCCGGGGAAAATACCGATGCCCACGGCGTGGTAAACCGCACTCTGCGCGAACTAGAGCAAGCCTCTAAAGCCGATTTCGCGGAGCTGGATACGCCGGTGGGTAATTTCGCCCCGTTGATTCGCGAGTTGATGGATCACGACACCGCTGAGCAGATGGTAGCTGCCGTGCTGGCGGTGGAAAGTGACGACAAGTGGTTCAACAAAGCGCAAAAGACCCTGGCGCACGGCAGCCCGGTTTCCATCAAACTGATCGATGAGCAGCTAAAGCGCGCCAAACATATGTCGCTTGCCGAAGTGTTTCAGTCAGAGCTTGCGCTTTCGGTTCAGTGCTGCCGCCATCGCGAGTTCCCGGAAGGCGTACGTGCCTTGCTCGTGGATAAAGACGGCCAGCCCGCCTGGACCTATGCCGATGTAACGGTGGTGGAAGACAGTTTTATCGACGAGCTTTTAGCCTCGCCGTGGCCGGAAAGTCCGCTCGCTGATCTTAAGTGACTAGATAAAACAGATGTTCTTGAACGTTAACAATCAACAATAAGGACAATATTATGGCTATCGTGGCATTTGTCGGTTTAGGCAATATGGGCGGCCCTATGGCGGCCAACCTGGTCAAGGCCGGTTACACCGTGCGTGCATTCGACCTGTCAGAAGCCGCCTTGGAAACAGCCCAATCACAAGGCTGCGAGGTGGTAAGCTCGGCCCGTGAAGCCGCCGCCGAGGCTGATTTCATTATTTCCATGCTGCCCGCAGGCAAGCATGTAAAAGCGCTGTACGTTGATGGGGATGTGCCGTTGTTTGACGTCGTCCAACCGGGCGCGTTGATTATTGACTGCTCGACCATTGATGCCGATACGGCGCGTAACGTTGCCGATATTGGTGAGAAGCGCGGCATTAGTTTTGTGGATGCGCCGGTGTCCGGTGGGGTAGGCGGTGCCCAGGCAGGCACGCTGACCTTTATTGTAGGTGGCAGCGACGACCAGTTCGCGAAGGCTAAGCCCGTACTCGATGCGATGGGCAAAAATATCTTCCACGCGGGCGACCACGGTGCGGGGCAGGTGGCTAAAGCGTGCAACAACATGCTGCTATCGGTATTAATGGCGGGCACCTGCGAAGCGATCAATATGGGGGTTAAAAACGGTTTAGACCCCGCGGTGCTGTCTGAAATCATGAAGCAAAGCTCGGGCGGTAACTGGGCGCTAAACGTTTACAACCCCTACCCTGGGGTAATGGAAAATGCCCCCGCGTCAAAAGGCTATCAAGGGGGCTTCCAGGTAGATTTAATGATCAAAGACCTGGGGCTTGCCATGGATGTCAGCCAGCAAAGCGCCGCACCCGTGCCCATGGGCTCTGCCGCCCGTGCGCTGTTCACGCTGCATAAAGCGGGCGGCAACGGCAAGCTCGACTTCTCCAGCCTGATGCAGTTTTATCAGGATAAGAAAGGTGAAAGGTGAAGGGTGTAGGGTGTGGGGCGAAAGATGTTGTAGCGCGTGGTAACGAATCTTGCGAGGCACGAGCAAATGAGGCACCCGCAGCGGCGGCCCGGCGCGAAAGGGCGGCGAAGCCGCCCCACACCTAAACCACCTTTATCTCACGGCGTGATCGGGTAAACTCTTAAAAAAACCAACCAATAAGGAACGTTATGATCACGCTGTGGGGTCGCAATAACTCGACCAACGTTAAAAAAGTCATATGGGTACTTGAAGAGCTGGAAGTGCCTTTCGAGCAAATTCAGGCGGGCCTTCAACACGGGGTCAATAACACCCCGGAGTACCTGGCAATGAACCCTAACGGGCTGGTGCCGGTATTAAAAGATGACACCACTGACAGCGTGCTTTGGGAATCCAATACCATCATTCGCTACCTGGCCGCGCAATATGGCCAAGGCAAACTGTGGGTAGAAGACCCGGCAAAACGCGCCCAGGCAGAAAAATGGATGGACTGGTCAAGCAACACGCTTTCGCCCGCCCACCGGGTGATATTGATGGGCTATGTAAGAACACCGCCCGAGCAGCGTGATAACGCCAAGATCGAAGCGGGCATGCAGAACTGCGAAAAACTGTTTGAACTGCTGGATAACGTACTCGCCAAGCAGGCATGGTTCTCCGGCGAGGAGTTTGGCCTGGGTGATATCGCCGTCGCGCCGTTTATCTACAATTTATGGAATATAGGCCTAACCTGGCAGCCGCGCCCTAACCTGGAGCGTTGGTACCAACAGCTAACTGAGCGGTCCGTATTTCGTGATGTAGTAATGATCCCAGTTACCTAAACCGCTTCATCTTTATAGCCGCATCCTCCGCGGGTGCGCTAACGCTTACACCGCGCTACAAAATCAATGGTTTCAAATGCTTGCTCGCGATGTGGTGGTTCGCGTTGTCTAAACCGTTTCACCGCTGTGGCCGCATCCTTCGCGGGTGCGCTAACGCTTACACCGCGCTACAAAATTATAAATATGCGATATTTCAAACCTGTAGTGCGGGTAACGAGGCACCCGCAGCGGCGGCCCGGCGCGAAAGGGCGGCGAAGCCGCCCCAACAACCCTGAACCGGCTAAAACCCCGCCTCCAACACCGCCAACTCACGATTCAACCCCCGTAAAACCTCACAACCTACTTCATGCCGCTCACCACTCCCAATCAACGGTCCTAAAATCGCCTCGCGCTCGGTAAGCCGCTTAGCCTCCACATCTTGCAGCATCGACGCCTTATTGTTCGCCGTCTTCTCAATAACGTCCCAAGCCAGCGCCAGCCAGTCATCCAAACCGCTGTCACCGTTAGGCGCCTGAACTCCTTCGGCCAACATAATTTCTGCCACTTCCTCAACTACCGCCTCAACGCGGCCTGCGTAAGCAGCGCAACGCAGCTCACCGTTACGAATTCCATTCAAAGCAACCAGCGGATTAATCGCCGCATTCACCGCCAGTTTCTGCCATAGGCGGCTACGAATATCATCTACCGCCGTGGCCGCAAGCCCTGCTTGAGCAAGCTGATGGGCTATCTGCTGAGCCAACGCAGCGTGGCGATTCTCCAGATCCCCCACAAACGTATGCCCATGCCCCGCATGCACCAAGTTTTTATCACCGGTTAGATAAGCGCCCTCCGTAGTTGTGGCACAAAGCACTGGCCCCGGCCAAAGCTCAGTCAGCCTCGGCTGAGCCAAAAAACCGTTCTGCCATAGCACCAGTGGGGTAGTTGTAGAAAGAATGCTCGCCACGCTTTCTAATGCCGCTTCAGCAGCCATCGCCTTGGTGGTGATATGCACACAAGTGGGCGGCGCTGGCGCCTTGGCTAACAGCTGCGATGTGGTTATCACGTTTAAGTGCTGGCTACGCGGCTCGGCTTCCGGTGTCGTTATCGTTTGCTGCGCAGGCAGCGCACGGCGACCGACGGATGTGACGTCAGCAAGAGGGGAGAGCGAATGGGCCAACAGGCGGCCGATCGCGCCAGGGCCGAGAATCCAGTGTGAGGTCATTGAGTATGTACTCAGCAGCGGTGTTGTCGATCAGCTTAGCTTGTTTGCTATGCAGAAATGAAGGCGAAGTGAGAGAGTTCAGAGAGACGTCTAATTGCTAATGACGATGCTTAGTATTATCTGCTGGCGTTAGGGCTAAGCCGATTTTGTGAATGTTAGTGAGGGTTTTAGCCGTAGCGCTTGTTAGGGCGAAGTACAACGACGAGGGCCGTAAGGTACTGTGCTTAATGCCCTATTTCGACCCAAAGTGAGCAAAGCTGGTTGCTGGGACGATTCAATCCCAAATGTCTTTCGGCTTCAGATGAGCCTTCTGGTCAAACAGCTTGCATAAGCGGATAGATGATCGCTTACAGCAAGTTGGACGAGAGCCCACCACCGTATCGACGTGCTGCGCATTGCGCTCGCCAAACACTTATGCATCGTTTGAGAATCCGACCACCGTACCGAAATGTTATGTGGTAGAACGCAGTTTGTGCTTTGACGACATGCCAGCAGGTGCAAACGTAAGCCTACTGGCAACGGCTGAATAGACTTGCCAACCCTTAAGAACCGACTGTGTCGGGCGGGGGGCTAAGATTAGCGAGCTATACGGGTGCTGGCGTCGGTAAAGCCGATCAGCGAAATATCTAGATCCATGCGCTCTCCGCGTGGATCAATAATGCTGAGGGTTGCCGTATTACCGCTGCGGAGTTGCTGCAACATCGATGGTTCAATAGGGGTGTCAGCACGGCACCCTTGCTCCTGGCAGACCTGATAGGGGAACTGGATTGGCTCACCGTTACCCACTTTCAATTGCAAGCCCGCGGCTAGACGTACCCCCAACGGCACGAAGAAGCTCATCACCGGGTCATCAATCTGGGGCGGATAGTCGAGAATTACCTGCATCAAAGGCTGGTCGCTATTAGGTCGAGTAATCAATTGCGACATCGCACAGGGGGTCTGACCCTCGGCATTACGCTGGCAACGGACCTCCCAATCCTGGAACGACTCGGTGGTGGCATTATTACCGGCAGCCGTGGCCGGTTGCTGTTGGCTGAAGGCATTGGGAGACAATACCAAGATCGATAATAGCCCCATCCTACAGAGGTGTTTAGTAAGATAGTGTGGCATTGGCGTAACCTCCTGTTGGTTCGCTGACGGTGGATAATAATAACTACCATGCACGCTTGTTCGCTTGAGGTCGAGTTCTTGGATGACGAAATCGTGGGCTACGTAGGTGAACTTAAAGCACTAGGCAGTTCATGCCGCCGATAACACCGGTAACCAAAGCGTCAAAGCAACCAGCGTTGCCAATATCACCGGCGGCGTGATCAGCAGGCCGATTTTCATATACTGGCCCCAGCCAAACGTGTATGCCTTGCCTGCTAGCACGTGTAGCCAGAGCAGTGTGGCAAGGCTGCCAATCGGGTGAACTTGGGGCTCAGGTCATTGCTGATGACGTTAGAGTAGATCATCAATTCCTGCGTTACGATGGGCACGTTCGTCGGATTATCACCGCAGACATTATTGAGTGGCGCTTGGAATGCTGGCGATGTTTTCGCTACTTCAATTCGTTAGAAAAACGCCGTACAGCGTCTACCACCTGTTTGGCACCTTCCTGAATCTCGACAATTACGGTGCCCGCTTGGCTTGCCAGTTCCAGGCCTTGCTCGGCTTCTTCTCGGGTGCTGAACATCTGGCGCCTGACGTCATCTGAAAGCACCTTGTTTTTCTCGACGACGCTTACAATCTCTACGGTGGCGGCACTGGTGCTGGCTGCCAACTTTCGCACTGCATCGGCAACCACGGCGAAGCCGCGCCCCTGTTCACCGGCTCTGGCGGCCTCGATAGCGGCGTTTATGGCCAGCAGGTTCGTCTGCACCGCAATACCGCCGATGGTTTGTACGATGGCATTAATCTGTAGTGATTGCTTGCTCAACGCATCAAGGCTTTCGGTAGCGGCCTCCATCTCCGAGGCTATCTGCTGCATGGTCTCGACCGTCTGCTGAACCACCGTAGCGCCCTTGGTGGCGCTTATGTCCGTTTGCTGCGAAACCTCAAAAGCAACGTTTGCGCCTTCGCGTACCTGGGCTTCGCGTGCCACTTGCTCGGTGACGACGCTGGCAAACTTTACGACCTTACAGAGGTGGCCATCAGCGTTGTAGACCGGATTATAGGTGGCCTCCAGCCACACTTCAGAGCCGCGGCTGTCGATCCGCTTGAAGCGATCCGCCACATACTCTCCGCTGTTTAGTTTTTCCCAGAAGGCCGTGTATTCGGGCGAGCCAACCTCCTCCTTTGTACAAAATAGGCGGTGGTGCTGGCCGGTTATTTGTTCAAGTCGGTAGCCCATGGCCTGAAGAAACTGCTCGTTTGCAGTGATGATGGTGCCATCAAGATTGAACTGGATAACGGCCGTGGATCGGAGCAGCGCCGCAATGAACGACTCGCTCTCTTTTGCACCTTCCACCTTGGTGGTTACATCGCGGCCATAACCCTGTACGTAAGAGAGCTTGCCGCTCATTCCTCGTATCGGAAGCCAATCGATATTCAGCCAGACAAGAGAGCCATCGGCACGTAAGTAGCGATAGTTGTCGTTAATTGGCGCGAGCGCTGCGATGGCTTGATTGAAATCTCGAAAACAGGGCAGCTTGGTGACATAGGTTGGCACAATTTCCGACATTGGCCGCCCTTGCAGCTGCTCTCGCTGGTAACCGAGGGCATCAGCAAAGCTCTGGTTCACAGAAGAGATAATGAAGTCGGCGTTCAATGTGATGGACAGCATTCCCCGGTCCATCTGGGCAGTCAACTGGCGGAGCATCGCTAACCCTCCACGCTGGTTTTCAGGTTCTTTTTTTAGACGCAGATTAAGCATCAGGAGACTCCGATAGACGATAACATTACTTATCGGCAGCCTGGGCAGGCTCTTGAGTCCTTTAGCGTATGTCGCAGTGATGACAACGGTGCGCTCTATCGGTTAACACTTCAGTCCCGCGCAACGAGGTGTTTGAATCATGCCTGTGATTTTTTTGCAACCGATTGATAATACATATAATTCATAACCTACGTTAGCTTGGTGAAGTAAGCAAATGTTTTAGAATAACGCTAATAAACCATTTGCCTAAGAGGTAACGGAGTGTCTCTCATTGATACAGAAGTGATGCGGGGCCTTAATACCCAAGGCGCTCTGTCTCATGAAGACAAAGCGCTATTGCTGGGCCTGGAGCTTACCCCTAGGTACATGTCAGCCAGCGAGGTGTTATGGCAGGAAAGGGAGGATACTGATCAATTCTGCGTGGTCAAGGAGGGCTGGGCATACTCTTATCGTAACTTGAAAAATGGTTCGAAGCAGATCTTCAATTTCTACCTGCCTGGCGATATCATCGGCATTCGCGATTTTGGCTTCACTCGCCGTCTGACAAGTGTGGCAATGATTAATAAAGGTGTGATTTGTCCATTCTCGTATCAGCAGCTTTTTGAACTCTTCGGGCGTTCGAGCTTAGCCGTTGGTATTGTGGCCACAGCAACGCGTCAGCAGGCGCAACTTTCCGAGCGGCTTATCTATCTCGGCAAGTATTCGGCCTACGAGCAATTGACACACTTTCTCTATGAAATTTATCTGCGACTCAAGCGTATCAAGGCCGTTGAGAACAATAGTTTCTTCATGCCGCTTACTCAGGAGCTGATTAGCGACGCACTGGGAATGAGTTCGGTACACGTAAGCCGTACTTTCTCGATGCTGCGTGAAGAGGGGCTGGTGATACGAAAGCGCCAGCATGTGATGCTGCCTGACCCTGAAGCGTTGGCGCGGTTAGTCGAATTTAATGACAGCTATATTGATGAATTCCTGCCTCCCTCATTTTCTGAGCTTTTAAAAAGTTAGTCCTTTAAGTTACAACAGAACTGCCTAAACGACCGTTCCATAACCGATACAGGAAGCTAGGAAGAAATGTTGTCTAACTTCCGTCACCAATCTCATTTCCATTCATACCGCTGACAATGCAGGAAGCCAGAATGCCAAAGCAATCAGCGTTGCCAGCAATACCGGCGGCGTAATCAGCAGGCCGATTTTCATATACTGGCCCCAGCCAATTTTGTATCCCTTGCCCGCTAGCACGTGTAGCCAGAGCAGGGTGGCGAGGCTGCCAATCGGGGTGAACTTGGGACCTAGGTCATTACCAATTACATTGGCGTAGACCATCAACTCCTGCGTTACCGCAGGCACGTTCGCTTGATCAATCGCCAGCGCACCAACCAGTGTCGAGGGCATATTGTTCATGACAGAAGCGACGATGGCGGAAAGGAAGCCGGTACCCAGCGTGGCGATAAAGTCGCCCTGTTGAGCCAGCCATTCAAGCGCCATCGCGCCATAGTTCGTCAGCCCTGCATTACCCAGCCCGTAAACGACGAGATACATGCCGATAGAGAACAGCACTATCTGCCAAGGGGCGCCGCGTAGCGCACCCGATACGGAGACGATGGCGCCACGGCCTGCTTGCCACCAGCGCCCGGCAATTGCCATTAGTAGAACGGCGGCCGTTCCGGTCACAAATGCGATGGGAATGCCCAGCGGGGCGGTCACGAAGTAGGCGATAAGAAGCGTTGCCAGCAGCGGAAACGCCACTCGAAAGATTAGCGGGTCCTTTATAGCTGAGCGCGGTGGGTCGAGGTTTTCGACGGCGTAGTGTTTAGGGATTCGGCGGCCAAAGGCTATCCAGAGTACGGCAAGCGTAGCTGTTATGGAAACCAGGTTCACCGGCACCATAACCGCCGCATAGCGATCAAAGCCAATATCAAAGTAGTTGGCACTGACGATATTAACGAGGTTAGAGATCACCAAGGGCAGGCTTGCGGTATCGGCGATAAACCCCGTCGCGATGATGAAGGCCAGCGCCGCAGGTGGTTCAAAGTTTAGGCGCAGCAGAATAGCGATCACAATGGGCGTTAGCAGTAGAGCGGCACCGTCATTCGCGAAGAAGGCGGCAATGATTGCGCCGAGTAACACGACCAGCGGGAAAAGCAGATGTCCGCGCCCATTACCCCAGCGCGCCACATGCAGCGCTGCCCAGGCGAAGAACCCCGCTTCGTCTAAAATCAGCGAAATAATGATCAGGGCAACAAACGTAAACGTGGCATCCCAGACGATGTCCCACACTACAGCGATGTCGGCTAAATGCACCACGCCCATAAGCAGCGCCACTAAAGCACCGCCCAGCGCACTCCACCCGATACCCAAACCTTTAGGCTGCCAGATCACCAGAACCAGGGTGATGACAAAAATGGCCAGTGCCAACATGAAAAGTACCTTACGTCAGTGAGTGTTTTGGTTAACGCGGCGAGAGAGTTCTTTAGCACTCTCGACACGCTCTGAATAGCGGTCGGTAAGATAGGCGGACCTGTCTCGCGTCAGCCAGGTGAATTTCACCAGTTCTTCACATACATCGACGATACGCATATAGAGAGGTGAGGGCTTCATGCGCCCAGCATCGTCAAATTCGGTAAACGCTTTGGGGACAGAGGATTGGTTAGGGATGGTGATCATACGCATCCAACGCCCGAGGATTCGCATCTGGTTGACGGCGTTAAAGCTTTGGCTTCCGCCAGACACTTCCATCACCGCCAGCGTTTTACCCTGAGTAGGGCGAACACCGCCCAACCATAGCGGTATCCAATCGATTTGCGTTTTCATAATGCCCGTCATCGCCCCATGGCGTTCGGGGCTGACCCAGAACATACCTTCAGACCATTGGGCAAGATCACGCAGCTCTCGTACCTTTGGGTGGTCGGCTTCTGAGTCGTCTGGTAGCGGTAAACCTGACGGGTTAAAGGTGCGTACCTCACAACCGTACCAGCGCAGCAATCTCGCCGCTTCTTCGGAGGCCAAGCGTGAAAAAGAGCGTTCGCGCAGAGAGCCGTAAAGCACCAGAATCCTGGGGGAATGACGCGGCGCATAGGGCCCCGTCAATACGTCCACGTCTATCGGCTGAAGCTTTTGCGGATCGATATTAGGTAGATCATCGAAACTGACTATGTGACTCATTACTGACTGCCCTCGAAATGCACGACGTCACCATCTTCTTTAGTAAACGTCGTTACTGGGTTGGCCAATAATTCGAGTACACGCTCTGAAGGGCGGCACAGGCGTGCGCCTTTTTCCGTTACCACGATGGGGCGGTTGATCAGGATAGGGTGAGCGATCATGGCGTCTATCAGTTGATCATCGCTTAACGCTGGATCATCGAGATTGAGTTCTTCAAAGGGCGTGCCCTTGCGGCGCAGTAGCTCTCTTGGGGTAATTGCCATCATTGAAAGCAGCTCGACAAGCCGCTCGCGGCTGGGGGGCGTCTTCAGGTATTCGATCACTTGCGGTACCTCACCGGATGCTTCGATGATGGCTAGCGTGTTGCGCGAAGTGCCGCAGGCGGGGTTGTGGTAAATCGTCGTTTTCAAAAGGGTTATTCCTTCTCTGTATTAAGAGAGCAGTCAGTGAAGGCCGTGAACAGCGGCTCGCAAACCTCGGGGTGGCCTGCACAACAATCGCGAATCAAAAAGCTGAGGGTTTGCTGCATATGTTCTAGATTGGCGCGATAAATAATCGAGCGACTCTGCCGATGAGAATTGACCCATCCCGCTCGTGCAAGCACTGAAAGATGCGTCGACATCGTGTTATGGGGCACAGCTAACTGACGTGCGATTTCCCCAGCAGGCAAGCCTTCGGGCTCGTGGCGTACCAGAAGCCTGAAGGCTTCGAGACGCGTTTCCTGAGAAAGGGCGCTGAAACTGGCGGTAACGTTTTTTATTTCCATATGTCTATTGTTGTGGACATATAGAAATAAAACAATCAGTTTTTTTGCGCACTGCCTAAATAGTTGGCGAGAACCGCATGGCGCGACGAAGTCGAGCATGCGATGGGCGCTACAAACCCGAGCGAATCGTATTACAGACAAGATGAGCGGCTTTGGATAATCCTGATGCATATGGATGAGGTAAATCATATGACGTTAAGACGCTATTCCGTCGTATCATCTTCTGTCAGGTCGTCTGCCCTTCGACCCGCGGTGCGAGTGAGGTAAGGATATGATCGATCACGACTTTCTTTCCGAAATGCTGTGCAGCGTTCGCCTATCCGGCGCGGTGTTCTTCGAGGTGGACGCGGCAGCGCCCTGGGTGGCTGCCGCACCGCCCAAAGAAAAAATTGCGCAAACAGTGGTATCTGGCGCACAGCATGTGATCGACTACCACGTCATTGTCGAAGGTAGCTGCTGGACTAGGCTGACTAATCCTGATAGCCAGCCGATTAAACTGGGTGCAGGAAGCGTGGTGGTATTTCCACAAGGCGACACCCATGTGCTTGCCAGTGATCCGGGCCTTGATGCTGAGCCGAACTTTGCTGCATTCGACGAAATCGCACGCGGGCGTTCACTGCCGTTCCACATTGACTTACGGGGCGGTGAAGTTGGTACCACTCGGCTCTTGTGTGGTTTCCTTGGCTGTGATGTGGCGCCTTTCAATCCGCTGATCTCGGCACTTCCCCGGGTCATTCATGTCCCGGATGGCTATGGCAGCGGCGAGGGATTCCTTGGGCATTTGATCGGCGCTGCAGTGCGCGAGACGCAAGCAACCGACGCTGGCAGCGATGGGATTCTGGTAAAGCTGAGCGAGCTCATTTTTATAGAGGTGATTCGGAGGTACGCGGCTTCCATGCCTTTGGATGCGGATGGTTGGCTCGCGGGTCTGCGCGATCCGGCGGTAGGCCGCGCATTACGCTTGTTGCATCGCGATTGTGCTCACCCCTGGACGGTTGCAGAGCTTGCGCGTGAGGCGGGAATGTCGCGCACCATTCTTTCTGAGCGATTCACCGCACTTCTGGGCATACCGCCCATGGCCTATCTCACGAGTTGGCGGATGCAGCGAGCGGCTAGTCTGCTTTGTGCCGGTACGGCAACGCTCGCCCAGATTACGGACGCGATCGGTTATGAATCCGAGGCCTCGTTCAGCCGTGCTTTCAAGCGGATGACAGGCCTCTCACCATCGCACTGGCGGCAGAACGCGCGGCATCGCTAACTGGCTCAGATGTTTGCGTGGCAAGAACGGTCTGACCTACCGTGCAAACGCCAACAGGCGCGCCATTGGTTGGGCAGTCAGTGCTAAGCCAGCGAAGCTTCAAGCTCCGCCGTTTTGTTCTGTCCAGAACACATGTCGAGGCTACCCTATAGGTATATTATGACCATCACCCGGCCAGCTGTATCTCGGCGTTGGGTAAGATATTTTGGTTGAGGCGGAACCGGTTCTCGGGGTCGTAGCAGGCCTTGACTGCTGTGAGCCGTGCATAGTTTGCGCCGTAAGCTTCAGCCACACGGGCGCTTTCTTCGGCTGGCATGAAGTTGACGTAGACGCCCGCTGAGTAAGGAGAAAGAGCCTCGAAAAGCCCACGCGCCCAATGCCGGGCTGCGTCGTCCTTTGTTGGATCTTGCCAGCGAGTGTGAATATTAACTACGTAATGGGGTCGGCGCTGAATGAAGGCGGTCTCATGCGGAGCGATGCGAGACATTGCCCCGCCCACATGAGCGACAAAAATCTCCGTTTCCGCATCGGGTAAGCGATCGACGGCCTCGATAAGCGCTTCGACTGCGGTGTCGGGTAGATTGAGCAAGTCGTGGGACTTCCAATAGTTGCGTGCGCCGGGGATCAGGAGCGGATCGAATATCTGCTGAAACTCGGCAAAAGGCTGAATGCCAGCCAGAAACGCGAGCGGGTTGTTGATCGCTCTAAGCGGCGCGATTAAGGCCTCTCCATCTTCGGGGTCGCCTGAATAGCAAAACGCCATCATCGCGATACTGGTGCCGTGCGATTCCTCGGGCAGGAAAGGCATCGGGGGTGCATTGCGCACCACCACCCATGCCGTCAACTCCTCCGTATCGCCTTCCATCAGTTCCCGCTGGAGAGCGAAGAGTTCCCGTGCCCGTATGAGCGGTAAGAAGAGTAAACCACACAGCAGGTTGGGTCGGACAGCCTTGGCCTGGAACTCGAAACGCGTGATGATGCCGAAGTTGCCGCCCCCACCGCGGATCGCCCAGAATAGGTCGGGGTTCTCGTCCGCTGTAGCACGCAGCCGTGCGCCATCGGCGGTGATGACATCGGCTGCAACGAGGCAATCGATGGTGAGCCCATGAGCCCGCGTCAGCCAACCGAAGCCGCCGCCGAGAGTGAGGCCTGCAATGCCGGTCGTCGAGTTTATTCCAACGGGTACCGCTAGTCCGTAGGGCCTAGTCGCCGCATCGAGATCTGCCAGCGATGCGCCGGGTCCCACCTGGACGCGGTGCGTCTCAGGGTTCACGTCGACGTTGTTCATTGTGGAAAGATCAAACATAAGGCCGCCTTCTGTCACCGCATTCCCCGCGATATTGTGTCCGCCGCCTTTGATGGAGATGAGCGCATCGGTCTGGCGTGCGAAGTTAACTGCCGCGGCGACATCGTTGGCGTCGGCGCAACATGCAATCAGAGCGGGCCGCTTATCGACCATCGCATTCCAGACACTGCGGGCCGTGTCGTAGTCTTCATCGCCAGGCAGCAGTAGCGGGCCGGACATATCGGCGCGTAGCGTCGTAATCATCTTGGCAGGGAGGCTTAGCGTCCTGCCATTGAGCGTCTTGAGAATAAAGTCGGTCATGGCTTTGATCCTTTTTCAGTCTCTTACCCGTTCGGCGCGCTGCCTGCTATAAGGTCAAGGATACAGTCGCGGCAGCAAGAAGAGTGGTCGTGTAGCGTTGCAAGAATGTTCTCTTGTTTCGATAAAATACGGGTAAGCGCCCATCGCTCTTCTACGCTAGAAGCGGTCAGGGCGGCGAACCATTGTCGATATCTATTTAAAGGACACGCCTTAAGCATACGAGTCGGCCGCATAACCAGGAATTGCCGTGCGTCCGGATGAAACTACCGTTCGTCCGGAATAGCAGAAATCGAGGGTCAATTTGCAAAGGTTAGTCACTGTCAGAATAGTGCTTGCACATTTATGCGCAGCATCCCGCATCATAAGCTGCACCCATCGATTTCGGGTGAAGCGGTGGTGGTGCGGATCAATGGCTGTTTTGTCGTTCGGGTAACCGCCTTTCGAGGCAAAGCGGTACTGTATTTTGATCAGAAAAACCTGTTTGATCAGTACAGGCATCACTAATAAGAACTAATCAACCGGTAGCTAGCTCGCGACTGCGACAGCGCGTTGCGGGCTCTATGGCAGGTCATGCTCTGCCGCTACGAGACCTGATCTGCACAGAGTATGGAAACCCTTTTTGTATTGAGCGATGTGTGAGAGCCGATTTTCAGACAGAACCAAAGGAGGTCTGTATCGCCAGCAGCTTCTGAATCGACGCTGCCCCTCGGTCTAATACCATCAATTGGCAAAACGATGATCGCAGCCGATGAGAGAATTGATCTTGATGATTCTAAAAATGGCGGCAATATTGACTAAAGTTGACCATCCCAGCGTTTAAGATATCAGCCGTGAGGTGGGAAGAACGGCAGTGGTTTAAAAGAACTCACCTGACAACGACCCCAATCGCAGCGTCATCGATAGCGACTGTTTTTTATTCGGACTCCGTTGGGAGATGTGCAGTGAAAAATCATGCAATGATTTTTTTGCGTTCAGGCGCAACTATCGCATTAATGACGGGTGCTCTGCTGGGGCTTCCCTCCTTATCACAAGCGGCAAGTATTGCATGCAGTGTGGCGACGCAGGAAACAGAAAAAGTACTGCAGTGCTTCAATGACGATGGCACACCAGCTCGTTTGCGTCCCCCCTTACGGGATACCGTCAATCTTGAGTTTGGCCTTTTTCTGTTGGGTTGTAACGTTTCAAAGATCGACGGCGATTTAAACGATGCAGACGAGGCCATAGCCTGCGTGCAGGCTATGTTCGGTTTGACGCCAGGACCGCTCTCGAGGGTAGACGCTAATCGGATCAGTTCCTTAGGTCGAGTGGTGCACAGCCGAGAAGATGCATTAAGGTACATGGCTACCCGAGGCTATCATCCCATTGAGGTCCAAGTAGCCCAGACCGAGGCACCTCCGCCTGCTGAACTGCAAGCATCAGCCGCAGCCGAACACGACTCGGAGTTTCCCTATTTGCCTCAAGATAAAGCTCGTTATTTCACCCGTATACTGCAAGGTGATGCGAGGGCGGGCAACTCGGCCAGCAATAAGATCGGCATCTACCTTGCCTTTCATAGAGCATTCTCTGCGTCCTGCCCCGTGGAGATAGGCGACGATTCGGCGGAATATACGCTTACGCGCGAAAGTGAACGACTGGGTCTTCGAGAGGCTGAGCAAATCCGGCTTCGCTCTACCGACTTGGATGAATTCTACCTCGCCGCTTCGATGCTGGTTCCGGTCGTTATACTGGAGTATGACGAAGACCCGACTAAGGACTTCGACATTCGCCGTATATATCAAATTCGCGTTGCAAACGATGCAGAAAACCAAGCAGCCTTCGCCCAGGTGCTGGCTCGGGAAGGTTGTCAATCTGACTTAACAGAGACTCTTAGCGCGGCGTTGTCTGAGAATTTACCTCAAATGTCTGCCAGCGCTGGCGAATCTACCGTATCAATGTACTTTCAAACAATCACCGGAGCGCGAAGCTTAAACGTCACGCTTAACTCTCCTTATGATCCAGATAGCATAAGAGCCACGAAAATTGTCAGCAGTTCGGACACTGGGCTCTTTCCGCTGGGGGGCGATTATGGCGGGCGAATGCTGTCCTATCTTGCATTAGGAGATTTTCCCGCTGCGCGTGGTGAGCATCGCAAACCTGCCGATGAGGTTATACGCCAGATTAGAGCGCTAGGGCCTGCAGGATACAATCCAGTCGCCGAGTTGTATGAATGGGGCTTCCAGAACAGTGCGAATTTCAGCCCGATGAGTGCGCTTATTACGTCCTATATCATCCGTAGGGTGCAGACGCTTGGCTCATGCGGAGATCCGCTTGTCACCGTCACCCGAAATTACGTCGAGATTGAGACGACGCGGGTGGGCGGGGTGGAAACCGGATCGCGCCAGGTCGGGAGTTTCTCCCGCGAAGCCATCGTTCCAGCAGCCTTCAAGCAAATCGTGGAACGAGCCGAGGACATTACACCTGGGGTAAATTCACGTGAGCTTGTCGATGGTGCGATCGAGAGGCTTACGTGCGATTCCGAGATGCGCAGAAACCTCGAAGCGAACATGATTGCCTTCAACAGCGGTGTAGAACCTGTGTGGGTAAATCCCGAGAGTAGGAGAACGTTTGGCTCCGACGAGAATAATGCTGAGGCAAGCCAGAGTGCATATATCTATACAAATTTCGATGCGGCTGTTGAACTCATTGAGAATGCGGCTCAGAAGAATGATTCACGGCTCTCGCTGCGTTACGGCTTGCCAAATAATTCTGATCGGTCTGCAGCACAATTGAACCTTCTTTTGATCGAAGATGTGCCAGCCATGGTTTTTGACACAAGCTATTTCGGCCGGAAGCCCGGTGGCCGTGATCCAGGCCGGATGGTGCGGTTGATAATGACATGTGCGGATAGCGGAGAGCTTGAGGTAAGCCAGTTCCTGTCCAGCACTCAACCGAACGATTTAGATCCAGATTCAATATACAATATAACCTATGGCGCATATGGGCTGAATGGTCAGTGGCCTATGACAGCGCATCTTGAAAGTGAAATCGCTAATAGTAATTCTTTCACCTTCGCTCGTTTCCGAGGGCGGATTGCAGCGGACGACACCACTTTTGTCGGGCTCCGACCAACGTCCAACTTCACAAGCTCACTGGCGATGCCGAATGGAAATTATCATCTGAGTTTTGGAGTCGACGGAGGCCGCGTCAATACGACTCTCGCACCTCTTATTGATCATTGCAGGTCGATTGAAACGCTGTGATGTCTTAATTCATATTAAGCATTGATCTCAGGATAGCTGGCCGTGAAGAAAGGAGTTGCAGAAGCGTCAATCGATCGAGAGTTTGATAAAGCGCCATAGTCATCACCTGGTTTCGAGAAGGTTCGACGTCTGCCGCAAAGCTCTAGTAAGCTGCTTGTTACTTTCAGCAGTCGGGAGAACCTTTTACCATGACGCACGCGACCATTTTGCAGCAGGGCACGATCCACTGTTTTCCTGCGGGACTGCGCGATGATCAAGGCAACTTGGTTAATGCCGAGGTGTCTGCCGTGCTTTACGACGGTAAGCGGCTTATTTTAGCCAGTGATAAGCCGATACCGGGGGAGGAGCGCTCGGCGATGTTTGCCATGCCGATGACCGGGCAGGGGCCGGATGACCGTCAGCTTGAGTACTTCACCATGCCGTTGATTAAACAGGCTATCAAGTACGAGGACCTCTCCCTGACGGCGGATGGACATCATGTTCTGGCCACCACAGGCTTTGATCGCATCGACAGTCAAAGCCATGACCTTAATGACTATAATCACTTGCTGATATGGCCGCTGGGCGAGCCTGACAAGGTGCAGGTGGTCGACCCTGATCCGCGGGATGGTGTAGAAGGTTCCTTGGAGCTTCGTCTCAAGCTCGATCAAGCGATTGGCTTTCCCTACTATAAAATCGAAGGACTGGCCGCAGTTCCCGGCGAGCGTGGCGATGGCTTGCTGCTGTTTGGTATTCGTGAGCAGGGACAGTCCCATGATGATTTCGCCTATGTGAGCCGTATCGTGGGCGCCCATTACGAGATTAGCGACAGTGGCAATCTGGTGTTCGTTGATGAAATGCGCGAGCACTACGTTTTCGACCCAGGCAGCCACCCCGAGGTCCGTTTTGATTGCGGCTTGTCGAGCCTGGAATATGATCCCTACCACGGACGCCTTTATCTGCTAAACAGCTTCGAGGTTGAGAGAGCCGGTGAAGAGCGCATCGGCGGATACTTGTGGGAAGTCAGCCTGGGTGATTTTCGCGCGCGCCGCGTGCCCACCCTTGTGACTACGCCTGCGGGATTGCCGTTGGAGTTTGAGCATAAGGCCGAAGGGCTTGCCGTATTGGATCATGATCGCCTGTTTGTGGCTTATGATAATGATCGGCACCTGGGGCTTGGTAGTATTGATGAGCGCGATGAACGACATGCCTGCGAAGCGCCTTATACGTTGCTTCACGTGTCTTAACCCAAGCGAATCTTTAGTCCATATAAAGCTCTAGACCAGGCGAAACTATCGATGCGTCGACGATTTCTGTTACACCTGTTGGCCATGTTGCCATTGGTATTTCTGACGGGCTGTGATGAGACGCCGACAGGGCGTGCCCAACTGGCGCTGGTGCCTCATAACATGATGGCGCAAATGGGCGAAGACGCCTTTGAGCAACTGCTAAAAAGCCAGCCGATATCACGCAATGCGGCCGTTAATAACTTGGTGCAGTGCGTGGTCCAAAAGCTAGTAACCGCCGCTGAAGTAAGCTATCCCGACCTCGATTTTCCTCAAGCCTGGGAAGTCGTTGTGTTTGAAGAACATTCTCCCAACGCCTTTGCGCTGCCAGGTGGGCGTATCGGTGTGCATAGCGGTTTATTGGATGTGGCCGAGACGCCCGCCCAGCTAGCGGCGGTGATCGGACACGAGGTAAGCCATGTGCTGGCGGATCATGGCAATGAACGGCTTACCCAACAGCTCGGCATAAAAGCCGTATTGATGTTGGTAGGTGTGATGGGAGAAGGCGATATGGGGCATCAACAATTGATGCAGGCGTTGGGCATTGGTGCCCAGCTTGGCATTAGTCTGCCGTTCAGCCGCACCCATGAGGAAGAAGCCGATTTGATGGGCCTAGCCATCATGGCTCGTGCCGGGTTTGATCCGCAACAGAGCGTGGTGCTATGGCGCAATATGGCCGCTTCCGGTAGCGGCCAGCCGCCTGAGTTTTTGTCTACTCACCCCGCCCACGCCTCTCGTATCAAGGCATTACAGCAAGGTTTGGAAGAAGCTACTGCAACCTACCAAACGGTTGCTCCTGCTGACTGTTCAGGTTAGTTGGCTGTCCAGGTTAGTTGAGTGTTCAGGTTAGTTGAGGTCAACCAAGCAAGATTGGCACCGTCTAAAGACATTCTGGCTAATCCCACCGATCGGTACTCACGGCATTAAGACTTGTCTTACGGTGTGGCTTTCGACTAAACGACGTTGGCCCGCTCGCTTAAGCTTCACTAAGATCAGGGCTACCTTTTTTAGGAGCTGCCTTATGAAACCTGAAACTATTGCCCTCCATCATGGATACACGGCTGATTCACAAAACGCCGTTGCGGTGCCGATTCATCAGACTACCTCGTTTTCATTTGATAGTGCCCAGCATGCAGCGGATCTATTTGATCTGAAAGTGGAAGGAAATATCTATTCTCGCATTATGAATCCTACCTGCGCCGTGCTGGAGCAACGTGTGGCTGCGCTGGAAGGCGGCCTTGCGGGCTTGGCGGTTGCATCGGGGATGGCGGCGATCACCTATGCCATTCAAACTATCGCCGAAGCGGGCGACAACATCGTCTCCATTAGCGAGCTGTACGGTGGCACTTATAATCTGTTTGCGCACACGCTACCGCGCCAGGGTATTCAGGTGCGCTTTGTCGATAAAGACGATATAGCAGGCATCGAAGCGTTGTTTGATGAGCGCACTAAAGCGGTTTTTTGCGAAAGCATTGGCAACCCCTCTGGCGGTGTTGTTGATCTGCGTGCGCTCGCCGATGTCGCTCACCGTCACGGGATACCGGTCATCGTGGATAACACCACTGCCACACCGTTTCTATGTCGGCCAATTGAGCATGGAGCGGATATCGTCATCCATTCGGCAACCAAATATATTGGCGGCCACGGCACCACAGTGGGCGGCGTCATTGTCGATTCAGGCAAATTTCCGTGGGCGGAAAATGCCCGCCGATTCCCGATGCTTAATGAACCGGATGTCTCCTACCACGGCGTTAGCTATACCCAAGATGTTGGCGATGCGGCCTTTATTACCCGTGCCCGGGTAGTGCCGTTGCGCAATATGGGAGCCGCGCTATCCGCTCAGGCGGCCTGGAACCTTCTTCAGGGGCTGGAAACATTGTCACTCAGGATTGAGCGTATCTGCGCTAACGCGCTGGCCGTGGCAAAGCACTTGGAAAATCATCCCCAGGTGGCGTGGGTGCATTACGCTGGCCTGGAAAGCCATCCAGATAATGCGTTAGCGCAGCGCTATATGTACGGCCATGCTTCGGGCATCCTTAGCTTTGGTATTAAGGGCGGCCAAGCCGCTGGCGAGCGTTTTTATGATGCATTGGCGCTTATTCTGCGGCTAGTGAATATCGGTGATGCCAAGAGTTGCTCCTCTATTCCAGCGTCTACTACGCATCGTCAGTTGAATGATCAAGAGCTAAAAGCGGCAGGCGTCACTCCTGATATGGTGCGGCTGTCGATAGGTATCGAGCATATTGATGATCTGATCGCTGATATCGATCAGGCGTTAGCGACTTCTCAAAACTAGCGGTGTGTTTTAGCGCGCTGGGTCGCTAGGATGATAACTCCCGGCGCGTGTTTCTCGATACACTCGTGAATCCTTTGCACAAGCAGGTCGGCTTCTAAGAAAACCTGCTTAAAATCTTAGCCACAGCCTAAGCCGCTTGCCGCCTACTTATATCCAATATATGCTTTATATACGTTTCATATATAGCAGGTTTGCCATGGGCATCGTAAAAATCAACGACCAGCTTCACGAAGATATTCGTAAAGCCAGTTCAGTCATGGTGCGCTCGATCAATGCGCAGGCGGAATATTGGATTAAGGTAGGCATGCTGGCGGAAGCCAATCCGGGCATGACCTTCTCTGACATCATGCGCGAGCAGATGAAGCAGGCGGACATTGAGGTAAGGAAGGTGATCGGTGGCTAACGTAGTACTCAAAAATGAACAAGAGCTGACGTTGATGCGCGAAGCCGGGCGTTTGCTCGCGTCGGTATTCAGCTATCTCGATACGCTGATCGTGCCGGGTGCTACCACCATGCAGATCAATGACTGGGCCGAGCGCTATATCGTTGATGAGTTAAAAGCTCGCCCCGCCAGCAAAGGGCAATATGACTATCAATATGTGCTGAATGCGTCTGTGAATCATGTGGTGTGTCATGGCGTTCCTTCTGAAGCGCAGGCGCTTAAATCCGGCGATATTGTTAACGTCGATATCACGCTTGAGAAGAATGGGTTTATTGCCGATTCAAGTAAGATGTACCTGGTGGGCGATGTAAAACCCATCGCAAAACGCTTGGTCGATAAAACCTATGAGGCCATGTGGGAAGGCATCCGCGCCGTTAAACCGGGGGCAACGCTTGGCGATGTAGGCCACGCGATTCAGCAGCATGCGGAACAGAACGGCTACTCGGTAGTGCGTGACTACTGTGGCCACGGCATTGGCCGCGAAATGCATGAAGAGCCCGAAGTGCTGCATTACGGCAAGCCGGGTAAAGGGCTGGTATTAAAACAAGGCATGGTGTTTACCATTGAGCCCATGATTAACCAGGGCAAAGCCAAGATAAAAACCAAGAAAGATGGCTGGACGGTAGTGACCAGCGACAAGACATTATCCGCGCAGTGGGAGCATACGGTTGCGGTTACTGCAGAGGGTGTCGAGGTGCTGACGCTGCGTGATGAAGAGCGCCTTTAATAGCCTAAATCAACCTGGCGATGCAGGACGACCTATGCCAAGAATACCGCTGCTGATCATTGCCTTGTTTTTCTTGTCGGGTGGCATAGCCCATTTTGTCTTAACAGATTTCTTTATAATGGCGATGCCAGACTATCTGGGCTATCACAAAGAGCTGGTGCTTATCAGCGGTGTTTTTGAACTGCTCGGCGCCATTGGAATCCTGGTTTCCAAAACCCGGTTTCTGGCAGGGTGTGGCTTGATTGTCTTAATTATTGCTGTTTACCCGGCCAACATAAATATGGCGCTACATCCTGAGCAATATCCGGATATACCTGCGCTGCTCTTATATATCCGTTTGCCCCTGCAGTTTTTATTTGTCTGGTTTGTTTGGTGGACTATCACATCTGAAAAACGCCAGAGCGGGTAGAGGCAATAAGGTTGAATACAGGCCAGCGCTAAAAACAGGTTCCACGCCGTCAAAAGCAACGGCGTTTTCATAGTCATTTTTCGCACAAACCTAGCGCGGCTATATCTTACAAATACTCCAACACATCAAAGTGATCACACCCAGGCAGCTCAACCAGCTCTGCCTGAACGTTGGCTGCGCGTAGCAGCGCTACAAAATTGTGCCCCTGTTGATGAAACGTGGGCGGATCATTTTCAGCAATCACTATCTGGCTGGGCGGCAGCTTGGCCAACTCGCCAAACTGCGGGCTGAGTGCTTGTGCCTGCGTTTGGGTTAAGCCCAAGGGTTCATTAACGTAGGTGTCGACCAGTGGTGTAAGGTCATAAACGCCGCTAACCAGCACCAGCTTATCAATAGGCACTTTGCCGCTAACGGCTACCCAGTAAGCCAACTGGGCGCCTGCGCTATGGCCACCGAGTGTGATGGACCAGGTTCCACTGTTGTCTTCAAGCGCATGATACGCCGCTTCAAGGCCCTGAACGCACTGAGCGATCATGGTATCGATTGTGGTGGTGGGGGCTAAGCCATAGCCAATGGAGGCAAAAGCCATGCCCCGTTCCAGATAGTGCTCGGCCAGAAAATCAGTCGCGGTGTGATCAAGCGCCTGCCAATAGCCGCCGTGAATGAAGACCATCAACGGGCAGGGGCCTTCCCCGGGTGGAATAAACAGGTGCAGACACGCCGCCGGATCATCACCATAGCTCAACGCCATCGGCTGATGGCGGGCTCTTAACGCGTGACCGGCAGCTGCCTGGCGCGTGAGAGTGGCTTCAAAATCCGTCGCGAAATGACTCGGCGAGTAGGCGAGGTCCAGCGTTAGCTCTGTCATCAGTTCTGTCATCAGCCCTGTCATCAGGTGACGGCGCCACGAACATGAAACTGCGGGTCCTGATATTCGCCGCTTTCGACAACCTCGCGGAAGTGCTGCGCGGCCTGCCAGACATCCTCATAGCTTAAATACAGCGGGGTGAAGCCGAAGCGCATCAAGCCGGGTTCGCGGTAGTCGCCAATGACGCCACGGGCGATCAGCGCCTGCACAATGGCGTAGCCGTTTTCACCGTCGATCAACGATACCTGGCTGCCACGTTGGCTGGCTGCGGGGGTAATATCTTCGATGCCACGCGCTGCAAAGATATCTTCCAGGCACTCACGGAACAGATTACTCAGGGCGAGGCTTTTATCACGTAGGGCCTGCATATCAACCTCGGCCCACATGCTAAGCGAGGCTTCAAGGGCTGAGTAGATAAGGGCCGAGTGGGTGCCGGTACGAAAGCGAGAGATGTCATTGGCAGGGGTGTAATCGGCCTGAAAAGCGAAAGGCGAGGTATGCCCATGCCAGCCCGAAAGTGGCTGCCAGGTGCTGTCCAGATGATCGCGATGCACGTAAAGAAATGCCGGCGCGCCAGGGCCACCGTTCAAGTACTTATAGGTGCAGCCGACCGCGTAGCGTGCGCCCGCACCGTTAAGGTCGATAGGCAGGGCGCCGGCCGAGTGAGCTAAGTCCCAGATGATCTCGGCGCCATGCTCGTGTACCAGCTGAGTGGTGGCGGCCATATCCCGCAGCTGGCCGGTGCGGTAGTTGACCTGGCTAAGTACCACAACAGCCACGCCATCCAGATGTTCTGCCAGGTTGCCGCCTTCGGGCAAGAAGCGGTGTTCATTGCCACTGACCCGGCAATAGCCCTGGGCAATATAAGCATCAGTGGGGAAGTTGCCGCCTTCGCTGAGTACGATACGCCGTTCATCCTGGCGCTTGTCCAAAATATACCCCAACAACTTGAAGATATTGAGCGTGATATTGTCCGTCACCACCACTTCACCATCCTGGGCACCGATCACCGGGGCCAGAAGGTTACCCAGGCGTTCGGGGGCATCGAACCAGCCCTGGTTCCAGCCTTTGATCAGTTGGGTACGCCACTGGTCCAGCGTGCCATCTACCGCTTGTTTGGCGGCTACTGGCTGAGCACCCAGCGAGTTGCCATCCAGGTAGAGCACGCCCTCGGGCAGGGCAAAGCGACGTTTGAAATCCGCCAGGGGGTCTTGGCGATCCATTTCACGAACGTTATCCAGGCTCACGCGCATCTTGGTACTCCAGCAAAACGAAAATCGTTACTCATGAAAAAGGGGAAGCTTCATTAGGCATGTGCCCTTAAACCGACGTTCTTACACTCCAGAGTTCGGGGAAGAACTGAAGGTCCAGCGCCTTGACCAGGTAGTTCACGCCAGACGATCCACCGGTGCCGCGTCGGTAGCCAATAATACGTTCTACCGTTTTCATGTGACTGAACCGCCAGCGCTGGAAGTTGAATTCGACATCCACAAGCTTTTCGGCAAGCTCGTATAAATCCCAGTGCTTTTCACTATTGCGGTAGATCTCCATCCAGGCGGCTTCTACTTCGCTACTCGGCGAGTAGGGGATGCTCCAGTCCCGTTCGATTTTGTCAGCGGGAATGGCAAAACCACGCCGACCAAGCAATTGAAGCACAACATCGTAAATACTGGGTGAGTTAAGCGCTTCGGTCAGTTTTTGATAGTGTCGCGGCTTGGCGCGATGTGCTTCGATCAGCTTGGCGTTCTTGTTGCCCAGCAGAAACTCAATCTCGCGATACTGATAGGACTGAAAGCCTGAACTCTGCCCCAGGCTATCCCGGAAGCTGGCGTAATCGGCCGGGGTCATGGTGACCAGTACTTCCCAGGCTTTGATTAGCTGCTCTTGAATTCGGGATACGCGGCTTAGCATCTTAAAGGCCGGGCTGAGGTTGTCGGCGGCGATATGCTGGGCCGCCGCGTGGGCTTCATGCAGGCAGAGCTTGATCCAGAGCTCCGATACCTGGTGGATGACGATGAAGAGTAATTCATCGTGCTGATCAGACGCCGGGTTCTGGCAAGCCAACAACGGCTCAAGGTCCAGGTACTGGCCGTAGCTGATGTCCTGGTCCCAGTGGATGGCTTCGTTATCGACGCTGTTCTTGGGTGTTGTCATTGTTGATCACGCCTTTTGAGTAGTAAGTGTATGCGCCTGGGCTTCGCCTAGATCCCAGAATACGCCAGCGGCCATTTTTAATCCCTGCTCGACCACGTTTTCAAGCAGGTGCTCGTCGGGCGCGTGCTGATTGCATGAAGGGTAGGAGTGGGGCAGCCATACCGTGGGCAGGTTCAGCGCATCAGAAAAACAGTGGTTGGGAATCGTGCCGCCTAGGTTGGGCAGAATGTGTGCAGGCTGACCCAGGCTTTTCTGCGCCGATTCCGCCACGAAGCCGACCCAGGGGTGGCCGGGGTCAAGCCGTGTAGCAGCGTAGCCGCCCAGCATCTCAAGCGTGAGATCGCCAAAGCCGTGGGCATCCAGGTGCGCGCGCAGGTTCTCTTCCAATGCCTGCCATGCGGTGCCTTTCACGAATCGCAGCTGCAAGACCGCTTCGGCGTTGGCGGGAATCGCGCCTACCGGCTTGTCCGTTCGGCCTGCGCTCATGCCCAGGATTTCCAGAGTGTTGGTGCCATACAGGCGTTCGCCGTTGGTCAGACCCTTTTCGCCCCAATTTTTGTTGATGGCAGGATCAGTGCTGTCACCGCCTACCGGCAGCTCACGAATCAGCTGGGCGAGTTCTTCGGTAATGGCGGGCGCTTTGAGAAAATCGACCTGAATGCGTCCCTCGTTTGATAGCAGGGTGGCGATGGCGTTACATAGCACCACAGCCGGGTTGGTGATCACTCCGCCCCAGTTGCCCGAGTGGCGACCGCCGTTGCCGGTATGTAACCCAAGTTTGAACTGCACCACACCACGGGAGCCCAAAAATAGCGTGGGCATATCAGCACGGATGCGCGGGCCGTCGGAGGCCAGAAACAGATCCGCCGCAAGGGCTTCTTGATAGGCAAGGCAGGTCTCTTCAAGCCCGGGCGAGCCGATTTCTTCGCTCATCTCGAACAGGATCTTGACGTTGTAGCCAAGCTTGCCATCGCGCGCCGTGATGACCGCTTCAAGCGCTGCGAGGTTAACGCTGTGCTGGCCCTTGTTGTCCGCCGTGCCGCGGCCGTAAACGCGGCCATCGATAAAGGTCAGCGTCCAAGGGTCAATGCCCTCGGCCCAGGTTGTTTCCTGGCCATCGGTGACATCGCCATGACCATAGAGCAGTAGCGTCGAGCAGGCTGGGTCTTCGATGCGCTGGCCGATCAGCAGCGGCGGGCGGCCGGGCTGAGGGTTATCGATGATGTCACAGGCAAACCCCAGTTTGCTTAAAAGCGGCACCATTTCCTGGGTCAGGTAATCGTGCAACGTGGCTTGGCGGGCGGGATCCTGGCTTACCGTTTTCATGGCTACCCGTCGCGCCAATGTGTCGTAAAAGGTGCCGTCGGTCAGTGTGTCAGTGGCCAGTTTTAAGGCGCGTTCGCGTCCTGAAAGTGATCTATCCATTAACTGCCCTTGTCGTTGTCATTGCAGAAAAGCGGTGCGGGAAAATCTCTCACCCAGAGACTAAATCTTGCCGCGCCTTGCTACCATCATTAATATCTCAAATAGTCTTTCTAATTATTGGAAGCCGTGTTCACGTTCAACCTGCGCTAATGCCTGCCGGTTGCGCCTGTCAGTAACGGATAAGCCAGGAGGCAATATGCAGGAACTCAACTTGCGCTATTTTCATAGCGTCGCCAAAACCGGCTCGCTTTCTGCTGCCGCGGAAGAGCTGCACGTTGCCGTCTCGGCGGTGAGCCGCCAGATCACTAATCTTGAGCAGCGCCTGAGCCTTAAACTGTTCGACCGCCAGCCCCGGGGTATGCAACTGACCGAAGCGGGCAGGCTGCTGCAAGCCTATGCGCTGCGTAACCAGCTGGAGGTGGAAAGCGTTATCACCCAGATGCAGGATGTCACCACACGCCAGCAGCGTAAAATCAGCGTTGCCTGCCCGGATGGCATGGCTTGGCACTTTCTACCCAGCGTCATTTCAGGGTTTATCAGCCAATATCCCGATACCCGATTTGATCTGCAGGTAGTTGATTCAGTACGCGCTTCAGAGCTTGTAAAAGAAGGAGCGGCGGATATCGCCCTGACGTTCAGCCTCTCGCCGGATATCGGCATCCAGGTAGTTTCCAGCCATAGCGCAGCGATTGGCGCGCTGATGTCACAGCATCATCCGCTGGCTGATAGGGAGGCCCTGTATGTGGAAGATCTAAGCCACTATCCGCTGACCATGTCGCTGAACGGCTCGACCATGCGCTATCTATTCGATGTGGCGTGCAGCCTGTCGGGCATCAAGGTCCACCCCAGTTTTTCCTGCGATTCACTGGGCGCCACTTACACCATGGTATGCGAGCATCCGAACATGATTGGCCTGTGTAGTGCCGTCGCGGTCAGTGGCAAAACGCACAGTGAAGGCCTGGTGTTGAAACCGCTTCAGGAACCGCAGCTATCGTTAAGAAGCCTTCAGGTACAAGTGATGGCAGAGCGCCATATGCCTGAGCATATCGACGCTTTTTTAACCTTTCTTGAAGCGCGGCTGAAGGCGGCCTGTTTGTAGTGGCCTGCCGCCTTAGCCGTCTGAGTTACCAGTGGCTCTTTAGAAAGGGCCGTAATTGATGCCCACGGCTACCGCCACGAACACGCCACCGGTCACGATCCAGATCGCGACCAGGGGCAGGGCAAACTTGAACCACTCGACGTAGGAGATCCGCGCGATGGCAAGGCAGGCCATCAGCGTGCCGGAAAGCGGGGTGATGATATTGGTGACCGCATCGCCTAGCTTGAAGGTAATGAAGGTGGCCTGGCGGGTAACTTCCAGCATATCGCCAATCGGCACCATGATCGGCATGACGATCGCCGCCTGGCCGGTGCCGGAAGTGATCAGCCCGTTGAAGACCAGGTTGAACACGTAGAGAAGCTCCATCGCGACGATCTTGCCGTGGCCATCCAGCGAGGTGGCCACGCTGTGCACCAGAGTGTCGATCAACTGAGCCTGTTTCAGCAGCACGATGACTGCCGCCGCCACGCCGACTACCAGCGCACCGTACATCACTTCACCTGCGCCGTTCATCAGGCGTTTGATAAAGGCGTTGGGTGAGATCCGCCCGATGAACGCTGTGACGATACCCAGCATGATGAAGGTGGCGGAAAGCTGAGGAATACCCCAGTCCCGATTGAAGGCGCCGAACAGGAAGAAGACGATGGCCAGGGGGAACAGTGCCAGCACCAGCTTATGGGTAAGGGTAAAGGTCGGGTAGGCATCCAGTTGGCTATCGTGGCCCGCGCTTTCGAATGCCTCGGCGCCCATCACGCTTAAGCTTGGATCTTGCTTGATACGCTTGGCGTAGCGGCAGATATAAGCGGCGGTAATCGCCAGGAAGACTACAAAGATCGCCGCGCGGTACATGAAGCCTGAAAACAGCGGAAGCTCGGCAATGGTCTGGCCGGTGACGGTCACGGTGGGGTCGAACACGCCAGCGCCAAAACCGGCGTAGGAGCCCAGAAAGATGATGGCGACCCCAACGATAGGATCAAGCTTCATCGAGCGGGCCAGAATCAGACCGATAGGAATAAACGCGATCGCCAGGTTGGCCCCCACGCCCACCGAGGCAAGCGTTGCAAAGGTGGCGCAATAGACGAAGATAAGCAGGTTCTGCCGACCTTGCGCCAAATTGAGCAAACGGTAAATCCCCGCGCTAATCGCCCCGGTAGACTCGATGACTTTCAGCACGCCACCCACGATCAGGATAAGAAAGACCAGCGTGGACGCCGCTACCAGCCCGTTATGGATGGCGGTGAACAGATCCATTACGTTTAGCGGCGCAGCCTCGATGTAGCGAAAACTGTCGGTGGCCACCTGGGTCAGGCCGTTGGCGGTACTGCGCTCATAGGTGCCAGCAGGAATGATATAGGAGGCCAGCAAGACCAGAATCATGAAGCCGAATAGGATGATAAACACATCCGGCATGGGCAGCTTTTTCTTGACTCGCGTAGCGCCTGCCTCGCCTGGGGTGGTCTTTGAGGACATGAGGATCTCCACTTTCAGAGGATTGTCATTTTAATGGTTACGGCTTGCGTAGAGAGGCGTACTCAGGGCGCGTCTTGGCCTGTCATAGTGCCAGATCTTGCGTCGTTAACATGTGTCGTTGCTATGCTCGTTAACGGCTTTGCCATTGTATGGTTGTTTGAAAATCAAGCTACCAAGGAAGCCACAGGCGGACAATTGTAAATAAAACAAATGTGCTTTCTATTTTCGGCAAGGAGAGGGGCTGCATGATCGCGTTGCAATAAATGATGGGCATTACGCTATCCTGATGAGTTATTACGCAAGCGCCCCTTGAGGAAAGCTTGCCGACACTACACTGACGTTATCAAAGGTAGATGCACACAAAGCGAACAATATTGGCTGTGTGCGTTCGCTAAGGTCACATCGATGAGATACTTTGATCGCTCTACCATCATTTTTACCTCACGCGCTTAATGATTCAGGAGGGATATGCCCCCTTCATTACTTTTACTCCTGGCCGACACGATATTAGTCGTTCATGTGCTGTTCGTTGCTTTTGTCGTCTTGGGGTTGCTGGCTATTTATGCGGGCTATTTTTTAAGGTGGCAGTGGGTGCGCAACAAAACGTTTCGTATCTTACATTTGTCCGCGATCGGGTATGTGGTGATGCAGTCCTGGTTGGGCGTCGTTTGCCCACTCACCACGTGGGAAATGGCCTTGAGAGCAGAGGCTGGTACAGCAACCTATGCTGGCTCTTTCATTCAGCACTGGTTGCAGCACCTGCTTTACTACACCGCTCCTGAGTGGGTATTCGTTGTGGTGTATACGCTGTTCGGCAGCCTGGTAGCCGCCAGCTGGTTGGTTGTGCGGCCCAACCGACGCGTTCGCTGATACGCCTTCGGGTGCTTATTTTGGCTTGGCTTTATTTCTGCTAACTCAACTTCCCCTGACTTATTTTCTTCTCGCCATCGTTAACCACTTTTGTTTGAGCTGCCCCAACAGTTTGAAATCAATCTGGCGAAGATCAATAGGTACGTTAAGCTGAAAACAATACTTTAACGCTCAGCTGAAAAGGGGCCTGGGATGGCTAAAAAACCTCAAGGTAGCAGTACGTCTTCTGGCGAACGTGGGGCAAGTGCTTCGGTTTCGTGTGGCACCGAAAAACTTTTGTTGGCAGCATTGGAGCGCGGAAGTTGCTGTCTTGAAACCGGGCGCTTTCTAATCAGCTATCGTGAAGGACGAGTGGAAGAGGGGATCAAGTCGCTCAAGGCTCAAAACTTTCGGGTGGCCGACGCGCGTGACTTTGCTGACCAAGCCGTCAGTTTGTAAGAAGCTGGTGATGCGGAGGCGATGGTGTTTCCGGAGCTTGGGGTTGCGCTGGTTGGCGGTGATGCCTTACAGCTGCATGGGATGAGTATCAACGATCCTATCTCAGCGGATAGCCCCATAGAAATTATTGAGCCCGAGTATTTTGCCTTCTCGGAAAATTCAGAGTATCTGCGCGGTTTTTTGCGCGCCGCAAGTACGATTGCTCGCGACCTTGGTGCTGATTTTGATCTGGATGAAGCCCAAGATAAACTTGAGCCTGGCGAGCTTGAAGCTACTTGGGGTTTGATTCAATGCAACGTTTTACAGAGCCGATGGAGTGGGGCTGGTATTAAAGTGGCTGTGCTGGATACCGGAATGGATCTTGGCCATCCTGACTTTGTGGACAGAGAGTTTATTACCCGCTCATTCGCCGGGGAGCCGGTTCAGGATATCAATGGTCACGGCACGCACTGTATCGGCACGGCCTGTGGCCCCAAAATGCCTCTCGAAAGCGCGCCGCGCTACGGTATCGCATTCGATTCGCAGGTGCTCGTTGGCAAGGTGCTCACCAACTCGGGTAGCAGTACAGGAGCAGGGGTACTTGCCGGCATGAATTGGGCCATCGCCAATCGCTGCGAAGTCATCTCAATGTCGCTGGGTAGCCAAAGCCCCGTGCAAGCCGCCTACACCCACGCTGGCGCGGCGGCACTGCGTAAAGACTGCCTGATTATTGCCGCTGCAGGGAACTCTTCTACCCATACGGGAGCGCCTGCCAACTCACCTACTATCATGTCGGTTGCGTCGATCGACGCTAACTTGAAGCCCTCAAGCTTTTCTAACGCAGGCAAAATCGAAATTGCCGCGCCTGGGGGCGATATTTTTTCATCCTGGCCCCGGCCGGTACATCATAAAACGATTAGCGGAACCAGCATGGCGACGCCCCACGTTGCAGGCTGTGCCGCACTCTGGGCAGAGTCCGATGCCTCGCTGCGGGGTATGAAGCTCTGGCAGCGGTTACTGGATTCTGCAAAGCCCTTACCGTCCTCCGATTCCCGCGTCGGGGCCGGGTTGGTACAAGCACCCTAATCGAGGATGATCGATGCCGATGATAGCGCTTTGGATAATTACTATTTCTGAAGATCAATCGATCAATGAAATAGCCTCGCGCCTTAGCGATGAAGGCCTCACCATTAGAGATGTGCTTGAGGAAATTGGGTGTATTACCGGGTCTGCAGATGATGTTACCGCTGAGCGGCTTAAAAAGATTGAAGGGGTGGTGGATATCGCCCCTGACATGCAGCTCAATATAGGCCCGCCAGGTGCTGATGAGACCTGGTAACTCCTCAAGCCATTGTTGGGGCTAGCAAAAAACTGCGTGTCTCAGGCTTAAGGTGGGCCTAAGCTTACGCGTAGCGGGGCATTTTTTTTCAGGTCTTAATCAATGAGCAGGACGAAACGGATCGTAATAGGAGCGACCCAATCTCCGCCGCTGCCAAGCGCGAATTTAAGGTGATGATGCAGAAAAATCGATACTGCCACCATTAAGGCGGCACTTCACGGTTGCAGCAGATTGTTAAAAGAGCCGGAAGCTGCCCATTAAGAATGTGTTGACTACAGGGCCGAAGCAATGGAGTTTGTGCGCACAATCGTTATATCTGAATTTTCTGATTTTAATGATCTGGGTGAATTTATAATTGTGGTCGTTCGGTTGCTAATGGCTGCTTTACTGGGCGGTCTCTTGGGACTTGAGCGTGAACAGAGCGGCAAGCCGGCTGGAATACGTACTCACATGCTTGTATGTATGGGGGCGGCGGTCTTTGTATTAATTCCGCAGCAAGCAGGCATTTCTGATGCGGACATGAGCCGAGTCATCCAAGGGGTGGTTAGCGGGATTGGGTTTCTATGTGCTGGCAGCATCATCACCCGTCAGAATGACTTGTTTGCTACAGGACTTACTACCGCGGCCGGTATTTGGTTTACAGCAGCTATAGGAATGGCCGTTGGCCTCGGGCGCGAGCAAACGGCAGTGGTGTGTACATTGCTGGCTTGGGTAGTGCTTTACGTGGTGCCATTCTTTTCGCGTACCATCACCAAGAAAAAGGCTGAGCGGCCAGAATCGAATGAAGATAGCCCTGGTATGAAATGACGTTGTTTTATCAAATATGCAACATCAGTAGAATAAAATGTTAATCGTGATTCGGCATTGGCGGATGCGGTGGGGTAATGGATAGTATGCCTTGCTCGCACCACCTCTTGCAGAGCATCCAAGCGTAAATCCACTGCGAAAGCTCCAGTATGAAATGCCGAACACACCAATGCACAAAAGGTTTATCTAACATCATATGGCTGAAATTACGTATATCCTTCTTTTATCGTTAATGGCAGGTGCCGCTATGCCTGCTGGTGCATTATTGGCGAAGTTTGATCTGGTCCACCCTTCTCTTTTAGGCTCTTCCTGGCGACATTTTATAGTCGCCTTTGGCGGTGGCGCGCTCGTTTCAGCGGTTGCCTTGGTATTAGTGCCGGAGGGCGCTAGCAAACTGCCTCTTATACCAGCGGCCTTATGTTTTGCAGCTGGTGGAGCATGTTTTTACTTATTGGATACCTATTTAAATAAGCTTAATAGCTCGGTAGGCCAGCTGGTAGCCATGTTGTCCGATTTTATCCCAGAGGCTATTGCTTTGGGTGCTGCCTTTGCTGTAGGAGAAGGTACCGGGCTATTGCTCGCGATGTTAATGGTTTTACAAAACTTACCTGAAGGCTTTAATGCTTATGAAGAGTTAAATAGTAGTGCTCAACTATCTTCCAACAAGATCGTATTGGCATTTAGTGGTTTAGCATTAGTAGGCCCTATTTCGGCGGCAACCGGTTATTATATTCTGGCGCAGTATGATGTGCTAATGGGGGCGTTAATGTTGTTCGCTAGCGCGGGAATTTTATATCTCGTTTTTCAAGATATTGCACCGGAGTCAAAAATCGAACATCAAGGTATGCCTGCGATAGGCGCTGTGGCTGGATTTATGCTTGGCTTAATTGGCAACATGATGCTTCTTGCTAACTAATAGCGCCCAGAGCAATATTTAGAAAGTTCGTTTTATTAGAAGTCTTACTCCCCGACATAGGGGGTATTTCGCTAACGCTTTCTATAACGCTAAATTAGCAGTGGGCTTTTATTTTTAAATGCAGGATAATTAATAATTATTGTTATTAAGGATCCTAATATGCCTGCTACTAAAACATTAATTTTGACTGCTGCTGGCGTTGTAGTACTCGGGGCAGGGGGATATCTAGGCGCCCAGGCGGTAGTGGGTAATGAGGTTGAAAAAGCGCTCACCCAAACCTTTGCGCAGCTGGATGATTCTGTTTCCTGGTACGCAAGCGACGTCATGATCGATAAATCGTTGTTCAATACAACGGCGACGGCAACGATCGGTATGGAAGGTATTGAACACGCCAATGCCCAGGTAAATCTACTGGTGGATCACGGCATTATCAATAGCCCGATTACCGGCACGATTCATCCCAACGAGCAGTTTCTACGCGGGGACATCGACGTTGATCTGGTCGCTACTCGCAGCTCCGTCACGGGACAGCTGACGGCTGGTTCGTTAAGCGGTGTTGAACTCGACGGCACTCTGCACGACTTGGTAGTGGACCTTGACCTTGAAGATGAAGAGGTTTGGAAGGTAAACGGTCAGGCGCGTGAAATTGTCGTCAATAACGAGAATGACTCATTTCGGATTGTTTCGCCGCGCTTTGAAAACAACGCCCAGAAAGCGTCTAATCTGATACATCAACGCCTGGAAATACCCAAAATTGAGTTTTTAGCGCAGGGCATCAATGTATATATGGATGGCGTTGAGCTAGAAGCCGAGTCTGAATCCGTGGGTGAGAGCCAGATCGTCAATTCAGGCGGACGTTTCAAGGTAGCCGATATTGGCGCCGACGGCACCTCAATGGGTAGCTTGTCACTTGATATGGATGCCAAGAGCTGGGATATGCCAGCATTTCAAGCGCTCCAGGAAGCCTATGCACCGTTGCAAGCCATGCGTGCAGAGTATGGAGAGGCCGGCGTACGCGGCGATGAGCAGGAAGAGCGTGAACTGCTGATCCAGGCTATCGAAAGTGGCTATGATGTACTGATTGCAAGCCCCTCAATCGCGTTCCAGCCGCTGGAAGCGCACGTTACGCTGCCTATGCTGGGTATCGATTTTAATCCCCGCATTACGGCGGATATCCGCTTTGATGGTGAAGAACTTTCCAAGGAGGCGCTATACAGCGCTTCATGGGACAACCGTTTGCCGTTACCCAATCAGCTTCAGGCATCGCAAGATGTTATGAGCACACTGGAGGCACAAGAATACCTTCAAAATCGCTTGAGCCTGGATATCAGCGTAACCACGCCGCCTCAGATGGTTCTTTCACTCATTCCCATGCCTTATGCCCTGTTAATCGATCCGGACGTTGAAGAGCAGACGCTGCTCTGGCAAGACGGCGTCCTGACTGTTAATGGTGAAGAGGTGATGTAAGTAAGGCTTGAATCATAAGCACTACGCCACATGGAGTGGCGTAGTGCTAATTTGGTGACGCTGAAGCGGGTAAGCAAGTCGCACCAAGTAACCAGGAACGAGCCAATATATTTCTATTTAAAGGACTAAATATGCGTGTCATTGCCATCGTAAAGTATCTGACGCTTATTGTGGGTCTGGGACTTCTCATTGTCGCTTTCTATTTTTATCAAAGTTCAAGCAGTTTTCTTGATGGGGCCGTCACTACTGAAGGCACGGTAATTGAGCTTGTAAGGTCCCGCTCAGAAGACTCGATTACTTACCGACCCGTTGTTCAATTTACGTCCCAGAATAATTCAACCATAGAGTTTCTATCAACGACGGGGAGTAACCCGCCCAGCTATTCGCCAGGCCAGCGCGTTGAGGTTATGTACGACCCGAGTAACCCATTCAATGCCAAGCTTAAAAGCTTTTTCTCGTTATGGGGCGCCCCGCTTATCGTAGGCGGATTGGGAGCCTTGTTTTTCCTAACGGGTATCGCCGGCTTTTTTGTACCCGGATTGAATACGCGCAGTTATAAAGCATTGAAGGATAACGGACTGCGTATCGATACCCAATATCAGGGCGTTGAGCGTAATTCGGTGCTTTCGGTCAATGGAAAACATCCTTATCAGGTTATAACTCAGTGGTTGAATCCCTCTACCATGCAAGTACATGTGTTTAAAAGCCAGAACATCTGGTTTGATCCTTCGCCTTATATCAATACGGATACGATTGCTGTCTTTATCGAGCAGAATGATCCCCAGAAATATCACATGGATATAGAGTTTTTACCTCAACTCGCCAAGTAAAAATGTTAGGCCGTGATACGTTATAGTTTCTTTTTTATTAACCACAGGAAGGATCAATTATGGTTTTAACTATCATTATCGTGGCGATAATAGCGGTTATCGCGTTCTACCTTATCGGTGTATACAACCGACTTGTGTCACTACGAAACCGTTTTCAAAACGCCTTTGCTCAAATTGAAGTGCAGCTAAAGCGCCGTCACGACTTGATACCTAACCTGGTCGAAACCGCCAAAGGGTATCTCAGTCACGAACGCGAAACGTTGCAGTCGGTCATTGAGGCGCGTAATTCAGCGGCGGCGGGGCTCAAAGCGGCGGCTGCCAATCCAGGGAGCGCTAAAGCGATGGCCGAACTGGGCGGGGCAGAAGGTGCGCTAAGCCAGGCGATGGGGCGGCTTAATGTGGTGATGGAAGCCTACCCGGATCTCAAGGCATCTGAAAACATGCAGCAGTTGTCGGAAGAGCTTACCAGCACGGAAAACAAGGTGGCTTTTGCCCGCCAGGCGTTCAACGACTCTGTCATGCAATACAACACCTACCGCCAAAGCTTTCCGCCGGTGGCCGTGGCTGGCATGTTGGGGCATGGCGAGGATGCTTCTTTCCTTGAATTTGAGGACAGCGCCCAGATTCAGTCAGCGCCCAAGATTTCATTTTGAGGTCTGCGTGAACCTACAGGGATAGATGTGCATGGATTTCTTTACGGCTCAGGACCACGCTCGGCGTAAAACCGGGCAGCTGGTGGTTTTATTGATAGCGGCGGTAATAGCGCTGATAGCGGTCACCACCGTTGTGATCGCTATCGTCATCCATTTTATGCGAGATGACCGAGGTAGCGTGACAGCGGACAGCCTGCTGGCCGCGCTATCTCCAGAACTGGTAGCCGTGGTTGCGCTTGGCGTGGTGGCGTTCGTGAGTATCGGCGGGCTTTTCAAACGCTCTCAGCTGCGTCGCGGCGGCGGTAAAGTGGTGGCCGAGGCGCTGGGTGGGCGAGAAATTAATCCCAACACCGAAAACGCTAACGAGCGCCGTATTCTCAACGTAGTGGAAGAGATGGCAATTGCCTCGGGCATGCCTGTTCCGTCTGTTTATCTACTTCAAGAGACGGGTATCAACGCTTTTGCCGCCGGTTTTGATACCAGTGATGCCGTGATAGGTATCACGCAAGGGGCGATCAATCACTTAAGTCGCGAGGAGCTACAAGGCGTGGTGGCCCATGAGTTTAGCCATATTCTGCATGGCGACATGCGCTTGATCAGCGTACTTCACGGAGTGCTTCTGATCGGCCTTTTAGGCTATATTCTGCTGCGCAGTACGACATCACGAGGGCGTTCCGTCCGGCGCAACAATCAAAATAATAAAGGCGCTGTCGTCGTACTGGCCCTTGGCGTTGCCCTGGCCGTTATCGGCTATGCGGGCACGTTTTTTGGCAACTGGATCAAGGCGGCAGTTAGCCGCCAGCGAGAGTACCTGGCCGACGCCTCCGCCGTTCAATACACGCGTAACCCCAATGGCATCGGTCAAGCGTTAATCAAGATAGGCTCCCATGCGCAGGGGGCCAGAATCGAGGCCTCCCAGGCGAGCGAATATAGCCACCTATTTTTTGGCCAGGGCATGAAGCTTGGTTTCACTCGCTTATTGGCGACTCATCCGCCCATCCGTCAGCGCATCACACGCGTTTTGCCTCACTGGAACGGCGAGTTTAACGCATCGTTCAGCGCGCCTGCTGTTAGCGATGTGGCAAATGCTGGCGATCAGTCAGCGGTTGGTTTTGCAGACATTCCCTCCGCTCACTCCAGCGCAGCAACCATGACCGGCGCCTCGGCCCAGGCCGCAATTGCTTCTATGGGCCAGCCCGGCCCGCGCCATTTAGCTAATGCAAAAGCTACCCTTGATGCGCTACCTGCGCGGATTAGGCGGGCGTCTCAGGATCCTTACGCAGTGCGCGCATTAATGTACGCACTGTTGCTGAGCCAGCATATCGAGGTGCGTAAGCAGCAGCTGGCGTCACTTCAGCAGGTAGCCTTACCCGATGTGTATCGTGAAGTCATGAGTCATGCGGGTGAAGTATTAATGCTTAGAGACCCGCTTCGCCTGCCGCTCATGGAATTGGCGTTACCTGCATTAAAAAACCTGTCGGTGGATCAGGCCACGCATTTTCGCCAATGTATGGTAGAGCTGATCAATGCAGATAGTCAGGTTAGCCTGTTTGAATGGACGCTGTATCACTGGCTGGTTCATCATATGGGCCTAGGCAAGAAAGATAGTGGCCCTGCTGTTCGTAAGCTGAGCGATCTACAGCCAGAGTGCCAGCTGCTGCTCAATGTGCTGGCCAGGGCAGGGCAGAGTGATCCTGACAAGGTAAACGCCGCGCTGGATGCCGCTGAAAAAGAGCTGCCGTTTGCTTTAAGCGCAAAAAGCGAGGTCCCGGATATCAAGTCGCTGGGCCCCGCGGTAAGTCGCTTGCGCCGCTTACGGCCTCAGCAAAAGCCTGCTGTTCTGCAGGCAATGGCGCGCTGTATTGAGCATAGCGGGCTAATAAAACCCGCAGAGGCCGAGCTGTTTCGCGTCATCGCCGATATGCTGGAATGCCCCATGCCGCCACTGTTGATAGAGGGATGAGCAGTCGAGAGTGCTCAGCGTTTTGTTCTAAGCCATAAATGATCGTGTCTGAGCAATATCCTGAGAAGTATTGACGGTGCGGATTCAATAGATATTGGTTTCCGCACCTGATAATACGGCTAGCTAAAATAATCGTGCCATTATGCCGGTTCGGTGGAGGAGTTCAGTGCCACCTGCAACTCCTTCACCAGCCGCTCGACCTGGTGTCGCGCGCTTGCAATCGATCCAGCCAGCACTTCGCCACCTACTTCCTGCCCCTCAATGGCGATAGTATGAATACGGGTAATGCCGACAAACTCAAGCGCTGACGCCAGGTGTGGTTCCAGGTGATTCATGTGCGCCATCTCTTCGCCCGGTGCCATGTTCGTACCGCCCCTGGCCGCGAGAACAACGGCGTGTCTTTCTCGGTCGTTAAGCTTGGGTATGTAAGGGTCGTGCGGACTGTTCTTATCGACACCCACCGTTCGCTCGGCGCGGACTATCTGGTCGACCCACGCCTTGAGCGCGGCAGGCATGCCGAAGTTGTATAGCGGCGTGCCTATGACCACGATATCCGAGGCAATCAGTTCATCCACCAACGCATCGCTTTCTTTCAGCGCCTGCTTCATCCACGGATCGCGCTGCTCTTCAGGTGTAAAAGCTGACGCGACCCAGTCATGGCTGATAAAGGAGGGCGGGTGCTGGCCTATATCTCGATAGGTCACCGCGTCCTGCGGACTATGTTGCTGCCACTGACTGACGAAGTGGTGCGACAGCTGACGGCTGTGCGAGCCATGATGATCTGTTCCCGCAATGCCGGGGCGGGCGCTGGCGTCGATATGTAAAATATGCAGCATGGGTAGCCTCCTATTGAGCTTAACTCATCTATGCTTAACAACAGCGTCAGATTAAGGCGCCTAATATGACGTCACAAACGATCATTTCTTGCTGATATAGATGAGTAAAATTCATTCATGAGCTCCCGACGATTACCCTCGCTTTCGGCACTTCGCGCTTTTGAAGCGGCTGCCCGCCATGAAAGTGCTAAGCAGGCAGCACTAGAACTTTCAGTTACCGCCACCGCCATTAGCCATCAGGTTCGTGGGCTTGAAGAGGCGCTGGGTATTGCGCTGTTTGTGCGTAGACCCAGGCAGCTTGAATTGACGCCGCAAGGCCGCGAGTTGCAGCAGGTACTTGAAGCCTCTTTCGACAACATCAGTAATACCATCCGACGCCTGAGTGCCTTACCCGAACGGCAAGCCATTACGCTGACGACCACGCCGGTGATGGCGGTGCGCTGGCTACTACCCTGGATTTACAGGCTGCGTGAATCCCATCCTGGCATCGACTTGCGTATTCATGCGTCTCACGAGCCCGTTTTGCTCGATGGGATAACCGCTGACCTTGCCATTCGCCATGGCGATGGACGCTGGCCGGGATTAGTCGCCGAGAAGCTTTTTGATACCACTTTGATTCCGGTTTGCAGCCCACAGCTTGCTCAGCAGGCGGGCAAGGATGCATCGAAATACCCGCTGATACACTTTCGGCCACAGGGTGTATTTATATCGCCCACGGATTGGCCGGGTTACCAGAAGATCGTCCAGATTCCTGGCTTGGATGTCGGCGCCGGCCTTGCGTTCTCTGATGAAAGCCACGCCATTGCAGCGGCAGTGGGGGGCCAGGGTGTCATGCTGATGAGCCGTCAGCTTATCGAAGATGAATTGGCCGACGGGCGCTTGATACAACCTTTTGGCCCCGAGCTTGAAGACCGCGCCTTCTTTTTGGCCTACCCTGAAAGCCGCCGCAACGACCCAACGATTTTGGCGCTTCGCGAATGGGTGATGGCAGTGCCTGGCAGGCTAACGGAACTCTCGGCTTAATAACTCCGTAATTTATACCGTTATCTTTCTTTAATTATTAGAATAGAGCCACAATTATGCCTAATAATAATTAGTTAAACATTATCGGCCGGAGTAAAAACGAGCTTCATAAAGGGTTTATTAAAGAGCTCGCTTGATTATTAATCCTTAGCTTTTGGTTGGTCCCACGGTGCTTTTTCTTTTCGTGTAACGCCTTTTCGGCTTACTCGTACGCTTTGCCGGGCTACCCGCTGCACCTTGAGCCGTTTGCAAACTCTGCCTGAGTTTGTTCGCATCGCTTTGATTAAGCAGGGCGCGAAGGTCATCCAGCAGGGCATGCTGAAAAGCCTCTGCATCATCTTGCTGCTCGGAAATGGCGCGCAGACGCTGCTCCCAAAGTGCCGTGCGCTCCGGCGTGCTGACGGCGCTGGGCAGGGCGGCGATTAACGCACTGCCGAGCTTGGTGGCGCGCAGTGCTTTTTGCTTACGCACCAGGTAGCCGCGCTGTACTAGGGTTTCGATAATACCGGCGCGGGTGGCTTCGGTACCCAGACCATCAGTATCCCGTAAGGTCTTGCGAACGTTCGGGTCATCCACATAGCGACCAATATTCATCATTGCCTTGATCAGGCTGGCATCGGTAAACGGCTCGGGTGGACGGGTTTCCTTTTCCTCTACGCCAGCACCTAGTGCTTTGCAGCGTTCATTTTGGGTAAGCGGTGGCAGCGGTGGCGCTTCTTCTTTAGTGGTGAAAAGCGGTTTCCAACCGGGGTCCAGGATGCTTTGACCGCGGGCACGAAACGCCTCGTTTAACAGAGTGAACTCAGCTTTGACTTCAAAGGTGCGCAGCGGGCCATAGAACTGGGCCATCACGTTGCGCACCACTAGCCGAAACACGTGGCCTTCGGTGGCAGAGAGCTGACTGAAATCCGCAGGTTTGCCGGTAGGCGCCAACGCGTGGTGGGCGCCTACCTGCTTGTCATTCCATGCCTTTGAACGTAGCGAAAAATCAGCGCCGTTTAGCCACTGACTAAGCGTGTCATCATTTTGGCAGGCGCCGGTTAAACTGCGCTGGGCAAGGGCCAGGTGTTCTTCGGGTAGATAGCGGCAATCGGAGCGCGGGTAGGTGATCAGCTTGTGCTGCTCGTAAAGGCGTTGGCAAATATCCAGCACCATCTGGGCAGAAAGCCCAAAGCGTCGGGCGGCGTCTACCTGAAGGGCGGAGAGCGAGTAGGGCAGCGGCGGCGGCTGGCGTTTTTCTTGCTGGTCGAGCTTGGTGAGCTGGCCTGCAGCACCCGGCAACTGGGCGGCTAGTACATCAGCCGGTGTGCGGTCAATCAGGCGGCCTTGGTCATCTAGAGGCTGGATTTCCTTGGGCGCCCACCAAGCGCGTAGCTGGCCTTTTTCAACTTGTAGATCTACCCAGAGTGGGTAGAACGGGTGCGGCCTGAAATCTCGGATGGCGTTATCGCGGCGCACGATCAGCCCGAGTACCGGCGTTTGCACGCGACCCACGGAAAGCACGCCGTCAAAGCCCGCCTGACGGCCGGTCAATGTCCAGGCGCGGGTCAAATTAATGCCATACAACCAGTCAGCACGTGAACGGGCCTGAGCGGCCTGAAAAAGCGGCTGGAACTCTTGATTGGAGCGCAGCTTGGCAAGCGCGCGGCTGACCGCAGGGCGGTTGAGATCGCTAATTAATAGGCGCATCACCGGACCGCGGTACTTTAAATGCTCAATCACTTCCTGAACCAGAAGCTGGCCTTCGCGGTCCGGATCGCCAGCGTGTACGACCTCTTTGGCCTGCTTGATCAGCTTGCGAATCACCGCCAGCTGGCCCCGCGCTTTGGTGCGTGGGGCCAGTTTCCAAGTGCCGGGAACAATAGGCAGGCGGTCTAACCGCCACTGTTTATCGGCGGGGTCGTAAGCCTCCGGGGGCGCTTGTTCCAGAAGATGGCCCAAACACCAGGTAACGGTCGTGTCGCCGCAAACGATAGCGCCTTCCTGGCGTTTGGGACTTACAGGCAATGCCTCGGCAATCGCCCGAGCAAGGCTGGGTTTTTCAGCAATAATCAAGCGCATGCGAAGCTTGGCCTTAACGTCTGTTCAAATTAGGCCTATGGTAACAGAGGTAGCAGGGCGGACGGAGCATGTTGAGCGCCGCTACCTTTGCTTACCCACGGTAATTATGAGCGGGTGTTTTACAAGGAGCAGTCATATGCGCGAACGTGGTAGAACACGGAGGTTAATGGGGCTGGGCGCGCGTACGGGCGGTGCGATGCTTAAAACACGTCTGGGCGGTCAGGCAGACTGGCGCGCGCTGGGCGAGGCACTGTTTGAAGGACTTTCCGAGCTGAAAGGCCCGGCCATGAAAATGGCGCAGATGATGTCCCAGTGGGATGACCTGCTGCCGCTGGATTTAGCCGATGAGCTTGCTCGCCTGCAACGCCAGGCAGAACCCATGCCTTGGCCACGCATCCGTGAAGCGCTTGAGTTGCAGTACGGTGATATCGATACGTACTTTACCCAGGTTGAAGAAGCGCCCTTTGCCAGCGCCTCCATGGGGCAAGTGCATAAAGCGGTGACCCGTGAAGGCGAAACGGTGGTGCTTAAAGTCCAGTACCCAGGTTTAGCCGACGTGCTGGAGAGTGATCTAAAACAGTTACGGCGCATTATGAGCCTGGGCCGCTGGTTTAAAGTGCCTCAGGCGCGCCTGGATGCACTGTTTGAGGAACTGGCGGCGGGGCTTCGTGATGAGCTGGATTATCAGGCTGAGGCAAACGCTCTGGCGCGTTATCGAGAGCGCTACCAGAGTGATGCGCGGCTTGTAATACCCGAGCCGCTGTTTGAACTCTCGGGCCAGCATGTCCTGGCCATGTCTTACGTACCCGGCACACCGCTACGTGAGCTTGAGAGCGCTGAAGATACCGTACGTCAACAGGTAGCCGCGACGCTTGCCGACTGGATTACCCAGGAGCTCTTCACCTTTGCGGAGCTACATGCCGACCCGCATGCGGGCAACTTTGCCGCCGATGCCCAGGGGCGTTTGATTATCTACGATTTTGGTGCGGTGATTCCGGTGCCGGAAGGTCGGCTTAATGCCATGATGCAGCTACTCGATGCTACCTTGGCCCACGACCCCATGGCCATGGATGAGGCGATGGTCAATATGGGCGGGCGCCAGGGGCAGGGTGCGCCGCTTTCACTGTATCGTGAGGCAGCTGAATGTATTGCCCCGCTGTTTGAGCCCGGCGAGCAGGATTTTAGTGATGTACGCGTGCATCGCCGCCTGCGCGAGCTTTCGCCCAAGGTGTGGGCGGCGATGGACCGCTTACAGCCGCCCGCCGATACGCTGCTATTATCGCGAGCGCTAAATGGCCATTATTGGAATCTGGTGCGCCTTAAAGCGCGGCTGGATATGTATGAGCGTACCCAGCCGCTGCTGGCCTGGTCACGCTCACGCACTTAAACCGGAACGTTCGCGCACCAATCAGTCCTCGCTGATATCCAATCAGTTAGCGCAACGTTTTTAACCAGAATACCAGGGTCTTGTCACTCTCATGCTGCTCGCCAATATCTTTCCAAGCAAAGGTCGTTGCCAAGTCAGCGCGGCGCTGATAGCCCTGGCTTTGCCAAAAACCATGAAGCGGCCGATAATCTTCCGGCCGCAGCGGGTGTTTTTCAGGGCGCTCAACGGCGCAAAAAGCGGCAGTTTTATACCCTTCACGAGCAGCGTGGGTTTCGCGCTCGGCCATAAAAGCTTTGCCTATACCCCGGCCTCGGTAGTCGTGAAGTAATACCGATTCGCCGTAATAGAACACGCTGGAAGCCGCAATGCCGGCTGCTTCAAACGGGCGGCGAAACTCGTCTACTTCATCACTTAGCGGTTGACCTGTAGACGCGCCGACCAGGCAGTCACCATCAAAAGCGAGGACAAACAAGCTTGCCGGGTTTGCTGCGTAGCGGCCCAGGTAATCGGCTTCGTAGGCCAGGTTGCCATCGTATAAATAGGGAAAATCATGAAATACCCGAATGCGCAGCTGCGCAAGGGCCGCTAGGTGGGGCGCAATAGCCTGACCGTGGCAGGTCGTGAGCGTCAGTTCGTTCATCGCGTCTCTTCCACTGGGTAAACGCTGCACATTAACAGCCACGAGCCGCATCGCCAATCCTCCTACGTGATGGCCTACGGTCATGCTAAACTATGGCGCTTTTCAAAACGCGCTTTTCAAAAAACAGTGGAGACGGCAATGCTAGCGGTATGGGTCGATCAGCTGCTGGGATTTGCCTCTGGGGCACTCTCGGCAATCAGGCAGCAAGAACACTATCCCGATTTTATGACGTGGGTGCGCGCGGAAGGCGCCACGTCGTTTAACGGCGATGTCGCCACCGCCCAGGCGCTGGCTCCCATTTTATGGTCACAAACACCCTTGGTCCGGCTGGATTTTGCCAGCGAGTCGCTGGCGACACCAGGGCGTAATGAGCCCTGCTGGTGTGACTCCGGACGCAAATACAAGCAGTGCTGCTATCGGGTCGATTTCCCGACGGATATCCCCGAGCAGATGATGTGGATGCTGTCGCTGCGTGAATGGAAAGGCCCGACATTAAAAGCCGCACTTGAAAGCCGCCAGGCGCCGCCTCAGGCGCTACTGGAAGCGGGCCTTATCGCTGCTGAAAGTGGCCAGACCGGACGCGCCATGCAGATCCTTGAGTCGCTGTTTGATGGCAGCGATTGGTCGCGCCTGCCCGAGCAGGCCGAGCCCGCCTTTGAAATCCTGCTGGATATCTACCAAGAGCGCGGCTTTACCCGCAAACGCGCCGATCTGCTGGATGATGTGATGGAGCGTGGGCCACTATTTTTACGCGGTGTTGCCCTTGAGCGCCTATGCCTAATGCATTTGGATAATGATGATCTGGATAGTGCCCGGGCCGCCTTTGTTAAAGCCCAGCAGGCGCTGCCCGATTCGCCCACGCTTGCCTACATTGAGGCGATGCTTCTTCTGCATGAAGGCCATGAAGAAGAAGCTAAGGAACGTGCTAACTTCTGGTATCGGCGCCTGGTTCGCCAGGGCGATCTTGACGAAGAGCAGCTGGAGTTCCTGGCCGCCTTGGCAGAGAACCCGGGCGCAACGCTGGCTGATCAGCTGCTGAGTGCTGAAGAGGATCTGGCCACGCCGCTGGTATCCTTGCAAGCGCTGTTGGCGGCGCTGCCCACGGCGCCCAAGCTGGATTTTAGCGCCGATGCTCAAACGGGCCATTTGCACTATCACTCCAGTGCCCGGGAAGCGACGCTATTTGCCGCTTGGCATGAGCAGTTTCAAGTGTTGGTTGATGAAGATATCGCACTAGGCTTTCGCGATGATCCTTGGGGCAATGCGGTTGAGTGGATGTCCGCACTTTGCGCACACCCAGAGTGGCTGGATGCGCCGCACGTAGTGCAAGATCTGGCCCTGGCGTTGACTAGCCGGTTTGGCAGCCTACCGTGGATGGCGCCTAGCCTGCTGGACCCACTGGCGCTGCGCCTTTCCCGCTGGTTGGAACAGGCCCGGGCTGAAGGCGATGGCAGCTTGTGCTGGGATGATGCCGACAACGCTGTCCTGCTGCGTACGGGCCTTGCCCTGGTGGTGGGGATGGAACGCGGTGCCCGTCAGCATTCGCGGGAGCTGGCTGAAGAGCTGCTCGCCATCGACCAGGAAGATAGCCTGGGGCTGCGCGAACTGGTACTCGATCAGCTGCTGCGTGATGACCGCAATCAGGAGGCGCTGACGCTGACAGAGCAGCAGGATGACGATGGCTCGCTAGTGCTCGGATTACTAATGGGTCGCACCTTGGCGCTTTATCGCTTAAATGAGCATGAGGCAGCTGAAGCGGCGCTTAATGACGTTATCACCCATAACCGCCATGCGCTTGAAATGATCTGTGCGGATAGCCCACGCCCGGTAATGCCGCATGCAGACGGCCAGGTTGACCCCGGCTCGCGTGCCGAGGCGTGGCAATATCGCACGCTAATGCGCGATCAGTGGCGTACCACGCCAGGTGCGCTTGATTGGCTGGGTAGCCATCGCTAAGCCTTTCGTAAGTACGGGTGTAACCTTCAGCCGCGCTTAGCGCGGCTGAGGGACAGGCACCAACTGCTTATCCCGACTGATCCAGACGGCCAGAATAATCGCTGGCAGACCCAAGAGCGTTGCGACCACAAAAAATGTGGCATAGCCCTGAGAAGTTACCACCACTCCTCCAAAGCCGCTTAAAAACTTCCCTGGCAACGTCATCAGCGATGAGAATAACGCATATTGAGTGGCGGTATAGGCGCGTGAGGTAAGGCTTGATAAAAAGGCAATAAATATCGCACTAGCCAAGCCGTTAGCCAGATTGTCGCCAATGATCGTGATCACCAGCATGGGTACCTGATTCCCTATCAGGGCAAGTGCGGCAAACAGTAAATTCGTCAGCATCACAACCCCTGCCCCGATCACCAGCAGCGGGCCAATGCCGTAGCGGGCTACCAGCAAGCCGCCTAAAACGCCGCCGGTAATGCTCATCGCAATCCCAAATATATTGGTCACATTGGCAATAGTGGCCAGAGAAAAGCCCAGGTCGATATACAGCGGGTTAGCCATGGACGCCATCGCCAGATCGCTGATTCTATACACCGCAATAAACACCAAAATCCACAGTGCCTTTACCCCGAAGCGGCGAAAAAAATCGGTAAACGGGCACACGATAGCGCCAATCACCCAGGCACCCAAGCGACGCAATATTTTAGGTTTGCCACGGCTGGCGCGGATAAAGGCGCGCACTTTGGGCTCATGGATTAACTGCACCGAAAGCGAGGCGCGTTTGGGTTCCGGGCGAATCAGCACGGTGAGTACTCCCACGCCGACGAGTGCTGCCATGGTCAGGTAAGCCGCATCCCAGGACACGGCCGAGGCGATATAAAGCGCTCCGGCCCCAGCGGCCAACAGCCCCCCTCGATAGCCAATGATATAGGTGGATGCCATGGCGGCTTGCATATCATCATCGGCAGATTCGATCCGGTAAGCGTCAATGGCAATATCCTGCGTTGCCGAACCAAAGGCCACCAGCAGGGCAAAAACGGCGACCGCTCCCAAATTGCCAACAGGACTTACGCCAGCCAGGCCGACGAGCCCTGCAGCTATCATCCCCTGGGCAAGCAGCATCCAGCCGCGCCGCTGGCCAAAGGCTCGGGTGAGTAGCGGTAGTTCAAGCCTGTCCACCACCGGTGCCCAAAAAAACTTGATCGAGTAGAGCATGCCGATCCAGGCGAAAAACCCAATAGCGGCGACTTCAACGCCGTCGCTACGCAGCCAGGCGGAAAGCGTAGAGAACACCAGCAAAAAAGGTAGCCCGGCGGAAAAACCTAAAAACAGCATGGTAATAACAGGTGCCCGGAAATAGATCGCCAGCGCGGCAAGCCAGCTACGCTGGGGCAAAAGAGTGGGCATAGTGTTCAACTCCAGAAAAAGACGTTGGCCTTGGCCAAGTGATAAACTGCATCAATGTTTTACGACAAAGTCGATAGCTTACCGGAGAGGAGTTTTGCATGTCGATCACGGCACACCAGGTCGTTACGTTGCACTACGTGCTTAGCGACATTTTAAGCGATGGAAGCGAGCAAGTACTCGATGATTCTAACGCGCGCGATAAACCGCTTGAGTACCTGCATGGCCACGACAATATTGTGCCAGGCCTGGAGCAGGCGCTGGCCGGTCTAAAGGTAGGCGATGCGGCCACCGTAACGTTGGCTCCTGCTGACGCCTATGGCATGCGTAATGAAGCGCTGGTGCAGGAAGTGGGACGTGGCTCGTTCGGCAATGCTGATTTGACGCCCGGCAGCCGTTTTCAGACCGAAGGCGAAGCCGGCCCACAAATTGTCACGGTAGTAGATGTGGTGGGCGACCGCATTACCATTGATACCAATCATCCCCTGGCGGGCCGCACGCTCAGCTATCGGGTGAAAATCCTGGACACACGTGATGCAACGCGCGCAGAGCTTGCCAAGGGTCACCCGCTTCCGCCTGGAACCGAACACAGTAAAGTAGAAGATCGGAAGGTTCTTTAATATTTAAAACTTGATCCAGGTCAGCACTAACTTAGCTGAACTCCGATAAGATATTAATCAGCTGCTGGGTTAAGGCATTTTTTAAAGATTGTTTAAAGATTGCTTACTGGGCATTGGGTACTTCGTATCGTTGTACCGCTTGTAAACCGTTTTCTTGGTTAGTAGGTGTTAAGCAGTGGGCGTCGTTTTAAAGAGCCCCTCTTTGACTTAATAATCTGCTAAGCCTCTTGTCAGGGGAGGGAGGTTACTTTAACGAGTAAGCTTCCTTTTTTTCCGGCCTTTTGGGCCGGTTTTTTTTTGGAAAAAATTAGCGCGATAGTAACCGGGGGCTATTGATCAAATGTGAGCTTTTTAAAGTGTTTCAGCCAGTCCAGTACCTGATGCGAGGGCATCGGCTTGGCAATCCAGTAGCCTTGCAGATAATCGCAGCCCATCTTGAATAGCAGGGCCGCTGTTTCGTAATTTTCAACGCCCTCAGCAATGACCTTCAAGCCCAGTCGATGGCCCAGTTCGATGGTCGAGCGCACAATCAATCGATCGTCTTCATCGGTGTTTAAGCGCAGAATAAAGGACTTGTCGATTTTAAGTTCATTAAACGGCAGGCGCTTTAGTTGGGCTAGTGACGAGTAGCCCGTACCGAAGTCATCAATGGCCAGCACAATACCTAGCGCTGAAATCTCTTTTAGGATATTAACGGCCTGACTCATATCCTGCATGGCGGTGGTTTCGGTAACTTCAATAGCAAGCTGGCGTGGGGCTAAATCATAGGTTTTAAGTAGCTGTTCCAGCTGCTGAGGAAGCTGTGAGTTGATAATATCACTCGCGGATAAATTGATCGCGACGGATAAACGTTGCCCAGCTTGATTCCATATATGTAGCTGCTGGCACACATGAATCAACATCCACTGGCTTAATAGCGAAATATTGCCGGAGCGTTCGGCCAGTTCAATGAATTCATCAGGTCGAATAAGCCCGAGAGTGGGATGGTGCCAGCGAATCAGTGCTTCAAAATGCTCTATCCTTCCAGTATTAAGCGCTGCCTTGGGCTGATAATCTATCCATAGTTCGTCATGCGTAACAGCGTTTGGCAAATCGTTGATCAAGGTACGTTTGCGAAGCTGCAGCTTATCCAAGTCTTCGGTATAAAGCTCGTAGCGCACGGCTTTATCCTGGGCTTGCTGAAGAGCAATATCGGCTCGTCGAAACAGCTGTTGTACCGAGCTACCGTCGTTAGGAAAGCTCACACTGCCGATGGAGCATATAGGTTTAACCGTTGAGAGGTGATTGACCGCAATTGTGTTTGAAAGGTGCTGAATCAGCAGCTCCAACCACGCGCTATTGGATGGGTCGCCTTCATTAATAATTAAAAATTCATTGTTAGTCAGCCGATATGGATGATGTTGAGGGCTTGAGAAATCACGCAGTCTATCCGCAATGGCAATTAATACCTGGTCGCCTACGGAATACCCGAAGGTACTGTTGATAGCGCGTAACTCATGCAGGGCTAAGCGCATGATGGTAAACGGCGTCTGCTGCGCAACCAGATTTTCCAAAGAATCAAACGCGGCTACTTGATTAGG